>CAYZNX010000043.1:0-9275 GCA_964479825.1 uncultured Planctomycetia bacterium
GAACTACAGAGACGCAGAAGATGCAGATTAAGGAGGATTCGAAACGAGCGAACGCCGAGCGAAGCGAGGAAAAGGCCGCAATCAGCGGCCGGAAGTAAGGGAGGTGGGTCTACGCAGCGTTTGCAATCCGCAAACGCGAAGTAGACGATTCCTCTCGCCAGCTCCAATTTCGCCGGAGGCGAAATTGGTCCTGAGAAAGCGACGAGTAGGAGCTTTCGAAGGACATGAGATCATGTAACAAGGTTCAGATACTTCAGCAGCTAAAATGCTCATTATTCATTCGCATTTTTTAACGCTGCCTTAGGATCGAATCTGCTTCGCAGATTTGAAAAAAACAAATATGAAAAACAACAGCAGTAAAAAAGTTGATATCTTTGCGCTCTTTCTGCCTGAGATAAAGGAGTGCCTCAAGAATAGAAATTTTGCCCAAGTAAAAGAAATAATAAAAAACATTCCTTCCATGGACCTTGCTGAAGGCATAAAAATACTTGATGGCCATGAAAAGATATTAGTGTTTAAACTCTTTAGTCCAAAAAGGGCCATAGAGATTTTTGAAAGCCTGCCTTTTAGAGACCAGTCATATCTATTAAGTAATCTGGATAGCCAGGATATCTCCGAGATCCTCAACGAGATGGCATCTGACGAGCGCGCAGATCTTTTTAAAGACCTCCCTCCAAAGGCCGTAAAGAAATTAACATCACTGATGAAAAAAGAAGAAGTGGAAGACTTGAATAAATTACTCAGGTATCCCGAGGATACAGCGGGAAGTTTGATGACTACAGAGCTGATTGAATTAAGTCCGTCCATGACAGCTAAAAAAGCCCTTTTGACACTGCAGGAGAATTACAGGCCAGGTCAGATTAAAGATATAAACTCAATTTATGTTACTGATGAAAGGCATAAACTTTTAGGCGAGGTGACCCTTCAGATGCTCATTGTAGCTGCGCCTGATATGTTGATCAAGGACATAATGACTCCTGTTGACTGGATAAAGATAAACACAAATGCACCCAATAGAGACGTAGCAAAGATTTTTAAGAAGTATGATTTATTGAATATGCCTGTGGTGGATTTAGAGGACAGGCTTGTAGGTATTATTACTGTTGATGATGTTGTTGAACTTATTCATAAGGAAACCACAAAACAGATTTATGAGATAGGCAAGATGTCTCCAAAGGAAGGGGAGGAGATACGATACTCGCATACTGGCAGCCTTGGCCTTGTCAAGCGCAGGGCAGGATGGCTGGTGTTTCTTTTGGTATTTGACTTTTTAACAGGTACTGTTCTTAAGACGTTTGAGCATGCCTTAACTAATGTAGTTGCTCTGGCATTTTTTATTCCAATGCTTCTTGATACAGGCGGCAATGCAGGCAATCAGACGTCTATTACCATCATACGGGGATTGGGGACTGGAGACGTGACGCTTAAGAATGCATGGAAGGTTGTCAGGGTCGAAGTGATAGCTGCGTTGTTTATGGGTTTAATAGTAGGCATGGTCGCTTTTGGCCGTGCTATTTTATTAGAACAATCTCCTTTACTTGCCCTTGTTGTTGGAAGCACAATGACCTGTATAGTGTTATTGGCAATAATGACAGGGATATTTCTCCCGCTAATTTCCAAAAAGATTGGCCTTGACCCTGCTGTCCTCGCGGGCCCTATCACTACGAGTATTGTGGATGTTGTAGGCCTTATCATTTATTTCAAGATAGCTCAGGCAATTCTTCCAGTTCTAAGGTGATTCTGACGTATTTTCAGGAGTTTTTCAGCGGCCTCTTAAACATTATTGACAAGGACGGCAGGCTTTGTTATACTGACACACGAATATGCGAGTGTGTTATGTTATAACAAAACCTGAGCTCGGCGGTGCTCAATTATCTACATTAAATCTTCTTTTGCTTCTTCCCAAAGATAAATATAACATTTCTATTATTACCTCCCCAAGAGGCATATTAGCCTCCGAATTTAATGAGTCAGGCGTAAGATGCTTTTTTTCTCCTTTTCTTGCGAGGGGTATAAATCCCCTACTTGATATATTGGCATTCATACATATATTGCTGATATGTATATCAATAAAGCCTGTTATAGTGCATACCCATAGCTCCAAGGCTGGCATTATCGGAAGATGGGCAGCCCGATTTGCAGGCGTTCCTATTATTGTTCATACTGTACACGGCTGGTCTTTTAATAAATATCAAGGTTTGATTAGAAAAAGGCTTTTTATATTCTTGGAAAAAATAACCGCAGGATTTACTTCAAAGATTATTTGTGTTTCTAGAAGCGACATGAACATCGGACAGAGGTATAAAATAGCCTCTAATAATAAATTCGTATTTATAAAATACGGTATCCAGATATCAAATTTTAGAAAGCCAATAACCAGTATATTGCAGAAGAAGAAAGAACTGGGTATTTTTAATAATGACCCTGTCGTAGGTATGATATCCTGCCTTAAACCCCAGAAGTCTCCATTAGATTATATTAAGGCGTCAATAGAAATTTATAATAATATGCCCAAAGTAAATTTTTTGCTTATAGGAGACGGGATATTGAGAAGGCAATGCGAGAGGTTAATAGCCGATTCTACCCTGAACGGCAGGTTTAAATTTACGGGATGGAGAAGGGATATCGCGGATATTTTAGATGTATTGGACATTGTGGTGCTTACTAGTCTGTGGGAAGGGATGCCTGTCTCTATAATAGAGGCGCTTTGTAAAGGGAGGCCTGTAGTAGCAACTAATGTCGGAGGTACAGCTGAACTTGTAAAAGACGGTGTAAACGGTTTTCTTATTACCCCGGGGTCTTATAGAGAACTTGTTGATAAAATATTGAAGATATTAGAGGACAGGGCGCTATTTTATAGCATGAAAAAAGAGGCCTTTGTATCAATAGACGATTCATTCTTGGTAGATAGGATGGTAGGCGACATAGAAAGTCTTTATAGTAAAATTTCATGAGTTACATTTTTTCCTTTTTAATAGCCTTTATTTTATCGATTGCTATATCACCTTTGACTGTGGCAATAAGCAAGAGATTCAATATTTATTCCCAGCCTAATCCAAGACAGACTTTAGGCAAACCCTGCTTAGGAGGCATAGCCATATTCGCGGCGTTTATTGTTTCTATGCCCTTGTTTGCATATTTTTTTAACGTAAGATTTGACTATAAGATCAAGGGACTATTGATAGCTTCATTTTTGATGTTCTTGTTGGGAGTAGTTGATGATGCAAAAAATTTAAGGCCGCATTGGAAATTGATAACACAATTAATAGCAGCAGCACTTTTGATTATCTTCGGAATATTTACCAGGATATCTTTTTTACCGAACTGGGTAAATGTAATACTCACATTCATATGGATAATTTTTATAACAAATGCCTTTAATCTATTGGATATCGTAGATGGCCTTACATCTGGCCTTGTTATTGTTATCTCATCAACCTTACTAGTTGTCTCTTTGCTAAACGGCGATATATTTTCTGGGATTATTCTGTGTGCATTAATTGGCTCACACTGCGGGTTCCTGAGGTATAATTATCCTCCTGCAGAGATATATATGGGCGATACAGGAAGTTTATTCTCTGGCTTTGTATTAGCGGCTGTAGCCGTTAATATCAGCTATGCCCCTCCTGAAAAACCATTTGCACTTATTGCGCCTGTGCTGGTAATGAGTCTTCCATTATACGATACTATATTTTTAATAATAATGCGCTTAAAAAAGCGCAAGACTATCTTCAGCAAGACGAACGACCATTTTGCATTAAGGCTGTTAACAATGGGATATAGTGCCCGTAAGGGTATATGGATTATGTATTTATTCAGCATCTTTTTAGCGGTATCGTCGCTTGTTATTGTGTTTTTCCCTGTTAGACTTGGCATTGCAGCTTTTTTAACTGTCATATTTGTTTTTATATTCGCCGGAAAAAAGGTAGGCCTTGTTAAAACAGAAGATTAACTATGCTGAAAACAAAAGAAAAAAAAGATATAGTAATTTTAGGCGCTGGACTGGCAGGGCTGAGCACGGCTTACCATTTAGAAAGAGGTTATTCTTTATTTGAAAAAGAGCCAGAGGCCGGAGGTATGGCAAGGTCAATAAATAAAGATGGATATATATTTGACTATGATGGCCATCTTCTACATTTCAGAAACGAATATGCGTTATCTCTTGTAAAGGAATTATTGGGAGGAAACCTTGCCCCCCATAGACGCAATTCATGGATATACTCAAAGGGGAGATTTACGCAATATCCATTTCAGGCAAATTTCTATGGCCTTCCAAAAGATGTTATCAGAGACTGCTTGCTGGGTCTTGTAAAAAGCCGCATCAGGTCATCTGATAGAATAATAAGTAGCGCTAACTTTAGAGACTGGATAGGAAATACGTTCGGAGAAGGGATAGCAAAACATTTCATGCTGCCTTACAACAAAAAATTCTGGACCATTGACCCATCCGACCTTACATGTGAGTGGTTAGATGGGTTTGTGCCTGTTCCAACAATTGAAGATGTAATCACAGGGGCCATATCAAGCAATACCAAATCCTATGGGTATAATTCAAGATTCTGGTACCCTGTGAAGGGCGGCATATCAGGGCTTGTAGAGGGCTTTTTGCAAAAGGTCAGTAATATCTATTTAGGCAAAAGGGCCGTTACTATAGACCAGTATAGAAGGGAGATTGTGTTTGAAGACGGCACAATAAAAAGGTTCAAACAATTAGTAAGTACCGTGCCAATGCCTGAGCTATTTAACCTTTTGGTTAATATCCCTTCCCGGGTAAAAGAGGCATTTTCAATGCTTAAATTCACGTCTATCTTCGTGGTCAATTTAGGGATAATGAGGGATGATTTGACAGATAAACATTGGGTATACTATCCCGAGGACAAAATAGTTTTTTACAGGGCAGGTTTTCCAACTAATTTTTCAATGGATGTGGCACCGGCAAAAAGGACATCGATATACGCAGAGATTTCTTATTCCGGGAGAAAAGAATTAGACAAAGAAAAGGCAATTGCAGAGACCATAAATAATCTAAAAATACTTGGGATGATTGAAAATGAGAGTGAGATCGAACTATGCCTGCCGGTTGATATAAAATACGGATATATCGTCTACGACGTTAACAGAAGTCATGCAGTAGATACTATAAAAGGCTACCTCAAGAGGTTTGGCCTCTACCCCATAGGTAGATACGGCGGATGGAGATATATGTCAATGGAAGATGTAATCTTGGATGGCAAAGAGATTGCCGAGGTCTTGAGAAATGGATTTAAGCAGTAGAATTACAAAGCTGATTGCACAAAGTACCGTCGTCAAAGGCATGGTAATAAAGAACCTGAAAGCTAAATATGTGGGTTCTGCCATGGGAATTTCATGGGCAATTATAAATCCCTTATTGATTATGTTGGCCGTTACTTTTGTTTTTACGCAGATAATGCAGACGGAAATAAGGCATTTTCCTCTTTTGGTTCTAAGCGCCCTTCTGCCATGGTTTTTCTTTATCAGTTCCATATGCGAGAGCACTACTTCGATGAGACAGCATATTGATATGCTAAGTCAATTTGTTATACCACGGGAAACAATACCTATATCTATAGTATTGGCTAATTTTATAAACTTTTTGTTTGGATTTGTAATTATGATGCCGATTTTCATCGTATTTAATATAGAGATTATTAAATATCTATGGCTGCTCCCTTTGATACTACTCTTACATTTTAGTTTTACCCTGGGCATCTCTATGTTATTCAGTATAGTCAATGTTTATTTTAGAGATTTATTTCAGTTGTTGAATGTAGGCGTGATGCTGTGGTTCTGGCTGACCCCCATTTTTTACTCCCTGGAAATGATCCCTCAAAATTACCGATGGATTATTATTCTTAATCCAGGGACTTGTTATGTTGATATTTACAGGGCCCTGCTATATCGCGCTTCCAGCGGCAGTATATATATGTGGGCGCTTGCTATCGGATTTAGTTTGGTCAGCATGATTACCGGATACACTTTATTTATTAAGAAAGAAGCTGATATCTTAAAATATATATGAACGCGATATCCCTAAAAGACGTGTGGCTGAAGTACAGGATAGAGTTTAAAGAAAACGGGAGGTTTATCCCCGAAGATTTCTGGGCCCTTAGAGGCATAGATATAGATGTCGGGGAAGGGGAGGCCATCGGCATTATAGGAGAGAACGGCGCAGGTAAGACCACCTTGCTTAAGGTTATAGCTGGGATGTTAAAGCCGGATAAGGGCGTTGTTCAGGTAAATGGCAAGATGTCTGCCATTATGGAGATAGGGGCTGGTTTTCAGAAGGATTTGACCGGTAGAGAGAATATATATCTTATTTCTTCTTTTTTTGGCCTTACTAAGGAGCAGATAGATGCCCGCTATAATGACATGGTGAAATTTGCTTCAATCGGTAGATTTATAAATGCGCCTGTGAAAAGTTATTCTCAAGGCATGTATATGCGTTTAGCTTTTGCTATAGCGATACATGTAGAGCCTGACATATTGCTGGTAGATGAAATCTTCACGGTCGGGGACCTTTACGCGCAAAATAAATGTATTAATAAAATGTTCGAACTTAAAGCAAAGGGTAAGACGGTTATGTTTGTCACTCATGATGTAGAGATAGCAAAGCGTTTTTGCCGGAGAGGTATTTCCCTCAAGGACGGCAAGGTGATCAAAGACGGGTCGCTTAAGGAGGTTGTTTCGTATTATCTTAAGACGGTGGGAGATAAAAAGGGCATTGGGATATTGCAGGGAGCGCGTTTAGGGTTGGTTTTTAATAACGGTAAACTTATATTAAACTGGGACAATGATAGTATGACAAAAAAAAGAGGAGGCCATACTTATGTATTTAGCAACGACAACCATTATTCTTCCCTGGAGGCGGACTGGGAGCTTAAGGAATCCAGCAGAGATAGGATAGTTTTAGAAGGCAGATTCTGGGATCTGCCAATATCGCAATCGTGGGATATAGAGCTAGATGATGTTAAAAATGAAATAGATTTAAAAATAGAAATGGATATAAAGGAAAATTTCAATCTTCAGGAGTGCGGGGCCAGTTTTATGTTCGAAGAAGGTTATAAATATTGGTTTAATCCCTTTTATAAAAAATTATTTGAAGTAAGCGACCTGAGCGAAGAGCTATCATGGAGGCCTATTAATAGCGAAACCCCTGCTGTTGATTTTGTGGGCCTGGGTGCTCTGGATAATGCCGACGCATCGCTACCTTCGGTGATCCTGGAAGACAATGTATATATGCGGGGTAAATTATTAGAGGTCAAGGATACTGATAGGACATTCAAGGCAAGGGTCTTGCAATCAAAAATCCCATATTATGGCACAGGTCTATGCATAGAGACAGGAAGACGCCTTCTTTTTCATATTAGAATTAAGGTTATCGAGACATTATCCATAGAGGACAGTTTCCGGAAAAATCTTCCCAGGACCATGGTGCCCAAGATAATCAATGGCCCAAGAAATCTGTCGCTAACCGCTGACGATAAAAACATAGTAAGTCTATACTGGAAAGATAAAAAAATGACGCCTTCCAAAGGGTTTAAGACAAAATTTTGCCATAATGGCAAAACCTATCACAGTTCTGATGCAATCTGGACAATCCACAAGGCATCCGACAGCCGCTTGGATATTTCTATTCAGTGGATAGGTTTACCGGTAAGGCAGATTTGGAATATTCAGATATTAGAAGATGGTGTATTGCAGTGGAAGGTTTATTTAAATGCCTTGGAGAGGGTTGTTGTTAGAAATAATAAATTTAGTATTATGTTTTTGCCACAGTACACAGAGTGGATTACAAGTAGCGAAGAGGGAGAAATTAGCGAAGAAATAAATACAAAGAATTTCAAAAATATTATTATGAGAAATGATCCTTATGGCATCATTGGATTAAACGGAAGTTTATCAGATAATTTAGAATTGCCATGTGTATTATTATACGACACTTCCCCTTGCATAAAATTTAACTCTTTAGAAAAAAAGCTAGATAGGAATACTGATGTTTTAGACGCTAGGGTAGATGTAGAGCCCATAGTGACTTTATATTTTCTTAGTCTAGATTCTAAAGAATCTATCACTTGCCCCAGAGGTTCGTATTTGATTTGTGACACTCGCATATTAATAGGAGATGACCTCCAGCAGAAGAAACACATAGAATATATAAGAGAAAATAGAAAACAAACATTGCATTACTCAAAGAGAGAGGCAATCTGTAGCAGTGAAGCAGTGATAGAAAATGGGCAGTATAAATTTCACTTTATAAAAGGAAAAGGAAGATTATTTTTTAAAGACATAGAGATTACAAAAAACTTCGGTATTTATACATCTCTTTATTCAAGTGAGTTGGATAAAGAAGGTTTGTGGCACATCTCCCTTGATGCCATATGGGAGATACTCAGTTTCAAAAGAAAAAGGTTGGTAGTCAGGGGCAGGTGGCCTTTTCTCCCCATAACGCAGATATGGGAAATTAAAGCGAGCGGCAATGGTTTTATCTGGAAGGTAGATATGGAGGTATTTGCATCAATGCTTATAGAAAGGCAACTCTCCTATCTTATGCTATCAGACAAATATAGAGACTGGGGTGCGGCTGGAGGGAGGGCTGGCTTTTTCCCGGAGGAATTTTCTTTACTGCGGTGGGAGGATATTTATAGGCAGAGGGGATGCGATAGACTGTGCGCAGGGACAAGAGACAATAACGCTGTAAGTGCCCAACCCGGCGTAAATTTTTTATGTGCTCAGGAAGTGAGTAATTTTGAGGCAATAATCGAGAATTCTAATACTACCTTCAGCAGTAGAATTTTGGGATTTGAGAAGATAATCTGCAGGGGCAATCATATGTTTAGGCCAGGCCTCTATAAATATTTTCATGGCGAGATAAGCAAGGCAGTCAAAATAGGGCGTCACAAAAGTGCCGCCCTTGATCATAGGCTGGAACGACTTTCGTGACAGCCTAAGTCAAAACAAAGGGGGTATAGGACTTATGCAGGAAACCTTACGGCAGAAATGGAGTAAACATTATAGAAATGGCGGCCTTTTCTACGCCATTTATCGCGGGATTAAATACATAGTATGGCGTATTACGAAATCCAGACTTGATAGAAATAGAGAAGGATAAATAATTAATTGTATCGAATTCCAAAAAGTTACACATAATCTATAGATAAATAACTTCACAAATTCTGCAATGCTTATTTTGTGAAGTTAAGCCTGAATAGCCCTTGACATCAAAGATGTCAAGGGCGAGGTGGATTGGCAGACAG
>CAYZNX010000044.1:0-8837 GCA_964479825.1 uncultured Planctomycetia bacterium
GGAAATTCCTATAGTATATATTTAAGTGAGGGGTCGGGAGAGAGATGAAAAACACCCGACCCCTCAATTAACCCTTTAGGGTTGCATTGCGCAGACAGCCCTTGACATCAAAGATGTCAAGGGCAACTACAATCCCTGATGTAGTTGCCCCATTTATGGGGCGAGGTGGATTGGCAGACAGGACCCGCTGGCCTTAGAGAAGCAATATTACCCATGTTAACTCACCGGTTACTAGGTTGTTATTGATAGAAAGGCTCTAAGATTCAGGGCCGCCTAGATTTGCGCTTTTGGTCAAACCTCCAGTATCATTGTCTGTCTGCGTCCATCTAACCCAATAGGTCTGGCTATCAGCTGTCCGCGTCGCAGTAATAGTATATCTTCTTATTGAACTATCAGTACCATCGTCTTCAATCGAATAACTGTATAATCTATCTGTTACACTATTTGGATTGTCTGTCTCCAGGTTATTCAAATCAGTAGTAATAGAGCCGTTCTTATACCAATATCTATCCAAAGATACCCTGATGCCTGTTATATTAGATACTGCCTCTCCTGACTTAGACCTTTCTATAGTAGAAACAAATTGAGGCCATGCAGCAACAATGAGAACGCTTAAAATAATAACGACGATAAGAACTTCTAAAAGGGTAAACCCTTTTCTTTGAACATATATTTTAACATTATTCAACATTATTAAAAAGATGCAAGACGAGGATAGCAGGAGGCATAAAACGTAAGCTCCCGATCCCTATGCCTGCCGGTAATAGAGGCGCTTAACAGATTGTTGATATAGGTAAAATTGACAGCAGTAACTGTAATCTTTGGAATCAAGGATTCCCATGTAGAGCCATTGGTTGAAAATTCAAGGGCATCTCCATTTTTTCTGTATCTGTAAGTGACAGTATTTCCGTAATTAGCCTGCGTCAAAGGATCATTGCCATTTATAAAAAAATTCAATGTCTCAGGGTTCTGCAGCTCAATAGCGCTGGAACCAGGAGGTGAGGTTTCATCGCCAATGGCTTGCATGGCATATTTGTAAATATGATCCAAGGCGTACTGCAACTCATAAGAAATTATGATGTCGGCGTTAGAAGAAAGATAAAATACTTGGCTCGAATTATATAAGGCAAAGATTGCTGCGAAGACTGTGCTTAGTAAAAATACCGATATCAATATCTCCAGTAAGGTCAATCCTCTTTGTCTGTTATATCCTGCTCTCCATAACCCTGGGCTAAAAATTCTATGCATCTTCGCTAACTTGTCAACCTCCTCTCTCTGTCCAAGTAACGCTGACACCAACCTCTTTATATCCATCTGGTTGCGGTTCTGAAACATCATAGGTAAGGACAGTATTAAAGTTTGTAATTTCGCCTCTAACTATTGAACCGATATCTGACTCGGGTTTATTAGTGCCTGTGTCCATCTGAGGGGATGAATTATAATTATAATTACTCCTCAATCTATCTAATGCCTCTTTTGCAAAATTAAAGGCCTGCATCTTGTGCATGCTGCGATTAAAAATATACTGAACTGCCTTGAAGGCACCGAATACGCCAGCAGATATTACCGTAACAAGCAAAACTGATATAATTACTTCCATAAGAGTAAACCCTTTGTTTCTCATGGAACCTACCTCTTCACCAATGATATCAATTCCTGAGGATTTGTGCTTCTTGAATATGCCTCTTCCCATGCTATCAGGTCTTTATTGTAAAGTTCAGCCAGGGATTGATTCATAGTGCACATATGATATTTCCTGCCCATATGGATTAATGAATATATCTGATGAAGGCTGTTATCCCTGATAAGATTCTGTATAGCTGATATAACATTCATAACCTCTACCGCAAGTACCCTCCCTTTGCCGCTTTTCTTAGGAATCAGCTGTTGAACAATGACACCGACCAACACCATTGATAGCTGCATCCTCACCTGCTGCTGCTGGTGCGGAGGGAAGACATCTACTATTCGGTTTATAGCGTGCACCGAATCTATTGTGTGCAATGTGCCAAATATAAGATGGCCTGTTTCAGCAAGGGTCAAGGCGCCTTTTATAGTATCAAGGTCTCGTAACTCCCCTATCAGGACTATATTGGGGTCCTGCCTGAATACATGTTTTATAGCCTCTTGAAATGAACTTGTATCGCTCCCGAGCTCTCTTTGATTTATTGTGCTCTTTCTATGCCTATGTAAATATTCAATAGGGTCTTCTATGGAGATTATATGGGCTGCCTTTTTTGAATTTATATATTCTATCATGGCCGCCAGGGTCGTAGATTTCCCGCTCCCTGTTGTCCCTGTAATTAATACCAGCCCGCTTGGTTTATCCGCAAATATCTTTGCTGCCGCAGGTAACCCAAGTTTATCTAACTCTGGTATATCAAAAGGGATAAGCCGCACTGCCATGCCTACAGATCCTCTTTGTATGTATAAATTTATCCTGAATCTGCCTAGATCTTTTATCCCAATAGATGTATCAAGTTCCTTTTTTTCTTCAAATTTTTTTCTGAGTTCTTCTGTTACGATGCTATAAGCTAAATCTTTGGTGTCTTGTGGAGATAAAGGCGGGAATTCATTCAATAAGACTAAATTACCATCTACTCTAAGTTGAGGAGGAAGGCCTACAGTAATATGAAGATCTGAAGCCTGCTTCTCAACCATAAGGCTCAATAAATCTTTTAACTGCATATTATATAGATCATATAAGCGGCCCTGCTATCTCGCCATCTTTTTGGATAGTATACACATCATCGTCATAAGGACTAGGTGCAGGTTGAGCCCCGCTGCCGCCTCTTGCCGCCCGGGCATTGAAATCACTTGTGCTGCCCGCAGACGAGGTAATCTCATAATAAAAATAGCGAGACGCTTGACTGTTTGGATTTTCTATATTCAGCGCGTCTATGCCGCCTGCGCCGCCGGCAAAATATCCATACTCTAAGAAATATATCTTCTGTCCGGCCCTGATAAGATTTAGGTTGCTTATCGCCTCTCCAATCTTTGCCTTCTCTATTGTCTTTACAAGTATTGGTAAAGCTAACGTCGCCATAATAGCAACAATCACAACGACTATTAAAATCTCAGTAAGGGTAAAGGCCCTCCTCAACCAAGGGAATACAATATTAAATCTATCTAAACCTCTCATTTATGACTCAGGGCCACCCAGTGCATTAGATTTGTATAGCCTGCCTGAGGTATTGCTCTGCTGGGTCCATTGCACCCAATAAGTAGAGGGGTCGCTTCTGCGCTCAGCCCTTATAGTGTAATTTTTGCCTCCAGCGCTGCTGCTGTCTGTAAGCGTATAATCAAAAAGTCTATTGCTAACGCTGTTAGGGTTATCTACGTCTAAGGTAGTTAAAGTTGCTGCAGCATAAGAACCAGAAACCGCGCTCCGGTCATACCAGTATCTATCTGTTGAAGTACGCAAAGCGCCTATGTTGCTTATTGCCTCTGAAGATCTTGCCTTTTCAATAGTACTTATATATTGAGGCAATGCAATCGCGGCAAGTATGCCAATAATTATAACTACTATAAGGACCTCCAAAAGGGTAAAACCTTTTCTCGTCATCTTCCCTCACCTCCTATCTTAAAAATATAAGGCCTTGCTCAAAGCTATTTTCTCGTCAAGAAAAATCTCACCCTTGACATCTTTGATGTCAAGGGCTTCGTCTTGGCAGCCCTACGGGAACCCAGCCTTCAGGCTGTCTTGCCCCATAAATGTGGCAACTACAGCAGGGAGTTGCCTGACTCATCAGGCCTGTGGTGAGCACCCTTTCGGGTGCTGTCCAATTATATATAATCCCAGTTCCCCGATATAGTCCCATCCTGGTCCATGGTGATTGTCTGTCCAGAACGGCTGCCTCCTGACCTCCTGGCTGTGGCTGTATATGTTGTAGAACTAGGCGTTGAGATGCTGAAAGACCAGTATCGTTGACTCAGGGTTATGTCTAGATCGCCTGTAGTACCCGTATAATATTCGTTCTCAGCATAATACACCTTTTCTCCTGTCTGTATATGCCCCAGACCTGCCCTTGCCTCGCCTCCCTTTGCCTTTTCAATAGATGCTGCGAATTGAGGTATGCCTATAGCAGCGAGTATGCCTATAATTATGACTACTATAAGAACCTCTACTAAAGTAAAACCTTTTTTGCCCATAAGTTTTCCCCACCTCCCTTTTCTTAGTGGCATAATACCCTAAATATAATTATACCACAAAACCACTTAATAAAAAATCTATATTAACCAGATGCCCTTATGGCGCTGGATATACTGAATATAGGCATGAACATCGCTATAACCAAGACACCTACTACGACTCCCATAAAAATCAGCACCAATGGTTCAAACATTGTAGTAAGCCTTGATACAAAGGTATCCACCCTCTCTTTATAAAACCATGATATCTTCTCTAACATCTTGCCCAATTCTCCTATCTCCTCCCCTACGCCTATCATCTGAACTACAAGAGGCGGGAACATAGAGCTCTCTTGCATAGTCTGGGCTATAGCCCTGCCGTCCCTGACAGCTATCTTTACATCCTTTAATTCCTTTTCCATCACCTTATTTCCCACTGTCTTCTCTGCTATCTCAAGGGCATGTAATATAGGTACGCCGCTTTTTATAAGAGTAGATAACCCGCTTGCAAATCTTTCTATTGATATCTCCTTTATTACCGGCCCCACTAATGGCAATTTAAACTTGATATCGTCAAACTGCCATCTGCCAAGTTCTGTAGATACATATCTTTTGATAGCAAAAGAAAGGGCGGTAATACTTCCTGCTACGACAAAAAAATATCTCCTCATTATCGTGCTAATATTAATTATAGCCTGCGTAAGGAGTGGCAGTTCAACATTGAATCCTTTAAATATCTCGGAAAATATCGGAATGATCTTTACAAGGAAGACCATGATTGCAGCAACTGCGACACACATTAATATAACGGGATAGACCATAGCAGATACTATCTTCTTTCTTAAGGCAGCACTTTCTTCTAAGTATGTCGCGAGCTGGTCAAGGCTTAAAGGCAAATGCCCGCTGGCCTCACCTGTCTCAATGAGGTGAATCCAGAACTCAGAAAATATCTTATGATGTTTTTTCAATGCATTCTGAAATGTATATCCTCCTTCAACATCTTTTTTTATCTGTTCAACAGCCCTCAGCAATATCTGTGACTCTATCTGCTGGCATAATATATCCAGGCTCTTTATAAGGGTTACCCCGGACCCTAATAAGGTTGCAAGCTCCCTTGAAAACATTATAAGATCAAAACTCTTCACCCCGCGATGATACCTTCTCTGAATGGTCTTCTTCCGTTTTATCTGGACAACAGAACCAATAGATATCACATATAGGCCCTTTGCCTGTAACGAATTCACAAGTTCTTCCTGAGAAACCGCCTCTACTGTTTCATCTATCAACTTGCCTGATTTATCCCTGGCCACATATCTAAAAAACGGCATGATACGCTCCTCAAGAAAAATCTGCCCTTCAAGTTAAGCCCTTGACATCTTTGATGTCAAGGGCTATCCAGGCTTAACTTCACAAAATAAGCATTGCAGAAAATGTGAAGTTATGACGTCTCCCCTGATACCATCGTAATGCTCAACACCTCTTCAATGCTCGTTATGCCTTCTTCTACTTTTTTGATCCCCTTTTCCATGAGTAACATTACGCCCGTGTCTCTAACTGCCTTTTTTATTTCTCCAAGGCCAGCGCCTCTGGAAATTAAATCTCTAAGCTTATCGTTTATCCCTATTATCTCATATATGGCCACGCGTCCCCTATAACCTATATGATTGCAGTAATCGCAGCCCTTTGGTTTATACAATAACTCCTGTTTTATATTAAAGTCGGCTGTGAGCTTTGGAGTTGTCTCATATGCCTCTTTACACTCCGGACACAATCTGCGAACAAGCCTCTGGGCGCCCACAAGTATCAGCGAAGAGCTGATTAAATACGGCTCTATTCCTATATCTATAAGTCTGGATATTGCACCTGGGGCATCATTGGTATGCAAGGTACTTAGCACCAGGTGCCCTGTCAGAGATGACCTTATGCATATCTGAGCTGTCTCGAGGTCCCTTACCTCTCCGACCATTATTATATCAGGGTCCTGCCTTAGAAACGACCTCAAGGTATTGGCAAATGTCAATCCTATGCTGGGTTTTATCTGCACTTGATTTATGCCTTCAAGTTTATATTCAACAGGGTCCTCTACTGTTGAAATATTTTTGTGCGGACTTTTTATTTCATTCAAAGCCGCATAAAGCGTTGTTGTCTTGCCGCTTCCAGTAGGACCTGTGAGTAAAATCAGGCCATGCGGGCTTGAGATTGCCTTCTTGAAGTTCTGCAGGTCTCCCGCTTCAAAACCAAGTTCTTCCAGATTTAAAGGCGTAGCTGACCTATCCAGTATCCTCATTACTACCTTCTCGCCGTATATGGTAGGGATAACAGATACGCGAATATCAATTCCCTTTTTCTCAACCTTTACCAGAAATGCGCCGTCTTGAGGAAGCCGCCTTTCTGCTATATCCAGATTGGCAAGTATCTTTATCCTGGAAACGATGGCCGGCAAGAGGTGCCGCGCTGGAGGCATTATCTCATACAAGACGCCATCTATTCTATATCTAATATTAATCTTGTGCCTGAAAGGTTCTATATGAATATCGCTGGCCCTATCTTTTATCGCCTGCATCAACAATAGATCCACAAGTTTTACTATCGGCGCCTCTTCTGCTCGCGCGATCAATTCATCCAGGCTAAGCTCATCTTCCTCGGCACCCTTCTCTGCCTTAAATCCTTCCAATTCATATGAATCGCTTATAACATCTTTAAGCAGATCTTCTTTGCCGTAAAACTCATCTATGGCCCTCTCAAGGTCTGACCTAGTAGCTATTATAGGATTTATTTCACAGCCTGTCATATGTCTCAGGTTATCTATAGTAATCAAGTCCAGCGGGTCCATAAATGCAACCGTCAGTGAATTCAAATGTCTGGAGATAGGCAACAATAAATGCCTGCGGGCATAATCCTCAGGCACTAATTTTGAAAGCCCTTGATCTTCAGAAGGCTTCAAAAGCCCTTTGGTGTAGGAAACATAAGGTATAGACAACTGCTTTGCCATGGCAACTACAATATCCTTCTCGGAGACCAGGCCGAGTTTGACCAAAATCTCACCAATCTTCCCCCCTTCTTTCTTCTGGATATCAACGGCCTTCTCTAATTCTTCCTCTGATATGATTTTTTCAGTTAGAAGTATCTGGCCTAATTTATCCTTTGACTTTTTCATCATCTACCCAATAAATCCAAGATATTCTTTATCTCTTTCTCCCTTACAGCCTTTGGTTTTTCCTGCTCACGATCAGAGATATCGCCTAAGGCATAGGTAGTTTCTTTAACGATATGCGGGGTAATAAATATTATCAGCTCTTTATCTGTCTCATCGGTTGCCTTGTAACGAAAGGCCATGCCCAAGACAGGAATATCACCAAGGAATGGGACCTTTTGAAAGGTATAAGTATCTTCCCTGGATATCAGCCCCCCGATAATAACTGTCTCTCCGTCCTTAACCATAACAGTAGTCTTGGCGCTTCTAGTCTGTGGATCTACGAATTTCTGATCAGTGCCTGAACCTTGAAAAAATTTAGAAAGCACAGGAACTATTACTGTAGGTTGTATATGCATGGTGATATAACCGTCCTTATTTATCTGCGGCGTTACTTCAAGCGTTATACCAGTGTTTATCCTCTCAGCGCCCGTACTTGTAACAGGCGCCGCACTGCCTGAAACATTTGTTGTGCTTGTTATAGTAGCCACTGCAGTCTTTGCAGTAAGCTGTATAGTAGCTGTCTCATTATTTAAAGTAAGTACCTTTGGCCTTGCCAGGATCCTCGTATCTTCGTTACTTAATAATGCCTTTAATGTGGCGGTCATGCTGCTTAGATCAACATCCCCAGTCGTGCTGATGCCTTCACCCGTAGAATTATTTTTACCAAATACCCCCCTCAAAGGCCATATAGTATTATGAATCGGGCCTGTATATACCATTAACGTTCCTGACGAACCCCATGTTATGCCTAATTTATCAGCTACTGCCGTCGTGGTCTCTAATATCTCCGCCTCTATCATGACCTGCATTGTCCTGGCATCCAGCTTCGCAAGCACATCCTCTATGATCGGAAACTGGCTCGGGACATCTGTTATTATAAGACTATTTGACCTTTTGTCAGCCACAATCTTTCCATTCTTGGTAATAAGCCCATTGACAACAGATAATATTTCCGGCTCCTTCTCCTCCTTCTTTTTCTCGTCATCTTTGTCCTTGGGCGGGGAGGCAAGCTGGGCATATCTTAATTCATATATCTTTGTTATAGTCTCAACTGCTGCCTTGCCAGATTCCTTGACTATGAAAATATTGCTCCCTGGTTCCTGTTCATATATTAGATTATTCGCATTCATTATATGATTAAGGGCATCCTCTATGCTGACATTATCAAAATAAACTGTCACTGTCCTGTCCTGGACATTCTGACTTGCTACAAAATTAAGACCTGACTGCTGAGAAAACACCTTTAGCACTGTCTTTAGATTTGCATCCTGAAAATCCATAGAAATAAGGCTGCTGGGGCTTGGGCCTGATTTTCCAGAGACGCCGCTATACTCGCCATTTGAGCCACTGGCCGGCGGAGATGACATAAATAAAGCAAATATGATAACTATAAACAAGCTAAATAATTTCTTCATAATCCCCTCCCGATAATTAGCTCTTAGTACACTGTAAAATTAGTTCTTAGCGGCAAAACTGCCGTTTTGAACAATAGAAAATCGAAATTAGACCG
>CAYZNX010000045.1:0-8817 GCA_964479825.1 uncultured Planctomycetia bacterium
CCCCGCTTAGAATTTTTGATTTTTGATTTTTGATTTTTGATTTTATCCTATTCCAGCCCATATGCGGGATCTTTAGCCCTTTTGTATCCTGAAACCTCCTGACCTTTCCCCTTAAAATATCAAGCCCCTTTATTCTGCCGCCTTCTTCGCTTTCTGAAAAAAGAAGCTGAAGCCCGAGACAAACCCCCAGAAACGGCCTGCCTTTTTCAACGACCTCTTTAATCGGGCATATTAAATCTCTCTTTTCCAGCTCCTCCATTGCCTTACCGAATGCCCCAACCCCAGGAAGCACAACCTTGTCTGAGGCAAGGATGTCCTTAAAAAAGGAGCTTATCCTTACCTCTCGATAAAATAATTCAAAGGCCTTTTGTACGCTTCTGAGATTTCCCATTCCATAATCAATTATTGTAATCATAACTTCCCTTTTGTTGAAGGGATTCCTTTAGACCTTGGATTTTTCTGAGCCGCCTTGCAAATCGAGCGGCCCATTGCCTTGAATATCGCCTCTAAAAGATGATGCAGGTCTTTATCAAAGGACAGGATTTCTGCATGCATATTTATTCCTGAATTCATTACAAACGCCCTGATAAATTGTTCCGCAGCCACAAAAGAATATCCTGCACTGCCTGTCCCTATTGTCAGTTTATCCAAAAGGCGGCCTATCCTTGTCCCTGTTTTATCATGTATATACAAAGACGGCCTATTGCTGATATCAACCGTTACCCTTGCAAGGCTGCCATCCATAGGCACAAGACTGTCCCCGAACCTCTGTATGCCTTTCTTTTCCGCCAATGCCTTTTTAAACGCCTTGCCAAGCACAATGCCCACGTCTTCATTTGTATGATGAATGTCTACCTCTAAATCGCCTTTTGCCTGCACCATCAAATCAAAAAAGCCGTGTTTGGAAAAAAGCGCAAGCATGTGGTTCAGAAAAGGTATGCCGGTCTTTACCTTAGATATACCTCTGCCTTCAATCGTCAACTCTATTGATATGTCTGTTTCCTTTGTCTTTCTTTGTATTTTTGCCTTACGCTTTTTCATGCATTCCCCCTGATCTGGCCAGAACCATGGATTATATACTTATAAGAACAAAGCTCATTAAGCGCCATTGGGCCCCTCGCATGAATCTTATCAGTGGATATGCCTATCTCTGCGCCTAAACCAAACTGATACCCGTCTGTAAACCTGGTAGAGGCATTATGATATACGCACGCTGAATCCACCCTGTCCAAAAATTTACGGGCTGCCTTAGAATCTCTTGTAACTATTGCATCGGAGTGGCTTGACCCATACTTATTGATGAATTCAATTGCCTCCTCATCATCTCTAACCACTTTAACCGCCAATATCAAATCCAGATACTCTGCATACCAGTCGTTTTCAGTTGCGCTTTTTATACCTTTTAGAATTCTGCGCGTCTCTGGACAGCCGCGCAGCTCTACCCCAGCCTCCTCTAAAAAGCGGCCTGCATCAGGCAGAAACTGCCTTGCGACATCCTTATGCACCAACAATGTCTCTATGGCATTACACACCCCTGGCCTCTGGACTTTTGCGTTAAGTGTAATCTTAATAGCCATTTTTAAGTCGGCATATTTATCTACATACAAATGGCAGACGCCTTTATAGTGCTTTATGACTGGCACCATGGAAAGTTCAGCCACCCGCCTGATCAGGGCCTCGCCGCCTCTCGGTATAATCAAATCCACAATCCCCGTAGACTTTAATATCAGTTCTACTGCCTTTCTATCTGTTACGTCAATCATGCTTATTGCTGACTTAGGTATTCCAAATCTTTCAAGCGAGGCTGTTATAGTTCTATAAATAGCTAAATTAGAATGGATTGCCTCGCTCCCTCCGCGTAATACACAGGCATTACCAGATTTCAGGCAAAGGCTGGCACAGTCGCTTGTTACATCGGGCCTAGACTCATATATAATGCCTATCACGCCTATAGGCACCCTAATCTTTTTTATTACTAATCCATTCGGCCTCCTCCATTGTTCAATTATGCTGCCAACAGGGTCTCCTAGTGAGGCAACAGCCCTTACGCTATCTGACATATCTCTAATCCGTTTGTTCGTCAAGGCGAGTCTCTCAACCAGGGCAGCAGAAAGGCCTTTGTCTTTCGCAACAACAATATCCTTTCCATTTTCTGAAATAATATAATCCGAGTTCTTTAAGATAGACCCGGCCATTGCCACAAGCGCCCTGTTTTTTTTATTGCTTGAAATAACTGCAAGTTTCCTTGACGCCTCTTTTGCATCCCTTAATATTTTAAAAATCCTATGCTGTAAGCTCATGTTTAACCTTATAAAATCACAAGGTTGTCCTTGTGCACTACCTCCTGATAAAAACCTTTCTCAATTACCTTCCTGATCTCTTTTGTGCTCAGCCCCTTTATCTTCTCCAAATCTTCTGCGCTATAATTGGAAAGACCCTTGGCAAATTCATTGCCATCAGAACCAGCTATAAGTATCACATCGCCGTAGAAAAACCTGCCATCTATCTTTTTGACGCCGCAGGCCAAAAGACTCTTGTTCTTTTTAGCCAGGGCCTCTCTGGCGCCGTCGTCCACAATAATCCTTCCCGCCGCTCTGGCATTATAGGCAATCCATCTCTTCCGCGCCTGCAACTTATCGTTTCTAGGCACGAACAGTGTCCCTATCCTCTCGCCGTTCATCACCCTTAATAATACATCTTTCTTATGGCCATTTGCAATTACGCAATAAATACCTGAAGACATAACAATCCTGCATGCCTCTAATTTTGTCTTCATCCCGCCAAGCGAGCACTCCTTGTCTGTGCCGCATGCCGCCTTCTCAAGCGCTGCGTCTATTTCCGTCACAGTATCAAGGCAGGCCCTATCTTTATCCAGGCACAAACCTTCTACATCCGTAAGCATGACCAATAGATCCGCATCTATAAGATTTGCAACAAGGGCTGAAAGCTTGTCATTGTCTCCAAATCTTATCTCATCCACAGATACGGTGTCATTCTCATTGATGACCGGCACTGCATTTTTACTCAAGAGCGTGCGGAGCGTGTTCTCGGCATTAAGATATCTTCTGCGTTCACTTATATCCTCCCAGGTCAAAAGAACCTGCGCTGCATGAAAGCCTCTTCTTTTAAAGAAATCCTCGTACGTCTTTATAAGGTATCCCTGGCCTAATGCCGCACACGCCTGCTGTTCAGGTAAACTTTGCGGTCTCTTTTTTATGCCCAACAAATACATGCCTGCTGCAATCGCCCCGGAGGAAACCACGATTACCTCGCGCCCCTCTTTCAAGAGGACGCGTATCTCGTTAGCAAATGTCCCTATCCAGCTTCTATTCAAGGCAAAATCCTTTGAGGTAAGCACGCTTGTGCCTATCTTTACAACTATCCGTTTAGCTTTCTTAATGTTTTCTCTGTACATAATATTTTATTATTATGGAAATTCAATAATATCAATTAGCCGAACGCAGTGAGGCTAATTTGTAAATTGTTTCCAGTAACTTACTTATCCCTTGCCCTGTAATACAAGAGACCGGATATATAGTCTTTTTGATAATCTTCCTGAAACGCCTCAAATTTTCAGAGGCCTCTGGTAAATCCATCTTATTCGCAACTAGAATCTGAGGCCGTTTTAAAAGCGCTGGATTATAAAGACGCAGCTCATTGTTTATGGACCCTGCATCCCGGACAGGGTCACGCCTTTCAACGCTCGCCATGTCAATAATATGGACAAGGACTCTTGTCCTCTCAACATGTCTTAAAAAATCATCACCCAGACCTTTGCCTGAATGAGCGCCTTCAATCAGACCAGGTATATCACAGATAACAAAACTCCTTTCAGGTCCCAAGCTAACGAGCCCCAAGACAGGAGTTTTTGTAGTAAATGGGTAACTTGCTATCTTTGGTTTTGCGTTTGAAATGCGAGCGATAAAACTAGATTTCCCTACGTTTGGGAAGCCTATTATGCCTACATCTGCTACTAATTTTAGCTCCAGCACGAGAGATTTTTCTTCACCCGCCTTGCCAGGTGTCGCCTCTCTACCCCTGGAATTACCCTTTCCCCCTTCTCCGCCTCTCGCTATTATCACACTACGGCCATCTATATCTAAGTCGCAATAGGTTATAGTGTGCTCTCTATCCTTTATTAACGTGCCGACCGGAACCCTTATTATACAATCCAGGCCGCGCCTGCCTTTTTTGTTATTGCTACCTCCATTCGAACCTGATTCTGCCCTGAAGTGTCTCTTAAAGTAAAAATCTACGAGCGTCTGAACATTATTATCTGCCTTGAATATTACATCGCCGCCCCTTCCGCCATCTCCTCCATTTGCCCTATTGTATCTTTGAAACTTTCCTTTGGAAAAACTATTGCAGCCATTACCGCCTTTGCCTGCCCTAACAAGGATCTCTGAATGGTCTATGAACATATGTCCGTTTGCCCGTTACAACGGGCTATACTACATTGATCCGCCTTGAATTACCGAATTTCACAACGCCATCTCTTAACGCAAACAAGGTCCTGTCCCGACCCATGCCTACTCCAGCCCCTGCGAAAAATTTTGTGCCTTTCTGCCGGACAAGAATACTACCTGCACTGACAACCTGGCCTCCAAAGCGTTTAACGCCGAGCCGCTGCGATTGACTGTCCCTGCCATTCCTTGAACTTCCCTGAGATTTAGTATGTGCCATATCTGCCTCCAAAAATAACTTCACATTTTAAGCAATGCAGAAAATGTGAAGTTATTTTTATGTTATTATGTCTTTCACCTTCAGGACAGTGTAGTTCTGCCTGTGACCTATTTTCTTTTTTGAACTTGCATGCCTGCGTCTATATTTAAAAGAAATGACCTTTGTGTCTCTTTTCTGGCCAATGACCTCACATACAACGTTAGCGCCTTTTATATAAGGCCTGCCGATTGACAGCCCTTCTTCCTGCGATACAAGAAGCACCTTGTCCAACTTCACCTCTTCCCCTACCTTAGAATCCAATACCTCTACCTCCAGCAAATCGCCTTTTGATACTTTATATTGCCTTGCGCCTTCCTCAACTATAGCGTACACCTTATCCCTCCATTTCTACGTCTTATTTTTACTTCTCTATGCGGAACTGCTCGATATGCATATCAGGGTCTGCTATGATGGTAATCTTTGTCTTATGCTCAGACTCTAACCTCGTTATATAAGGCCTGTCCTCATTTAAAAGATAATTTGCCACATCAGGATGCACATATGCACAAATCTCCTTTACCCTTGAATGCTCCATCTCCTTCTTTATAGAACGCAATACCTCTATGGACATCGTAGTTACTGATTTCACAGAACCTCTTCCGCTGCAGTAAGGACAATTCTGATATGAAACCTTTTTAACGCCCCTGCGGATCCTCTGCCTCGTCATCTCGACTATACCAAATTCTGACATCTTGAGGATATTTATCTTCGCCTTATCCCGTTTGAAAGAAGTTAGAAGTATATTAAAGATGTCGCGCCTGTGTCTTTCCTGTGTCATGTCAATAAAGTCTATTATGATAATCCCGCCTATATCCCTCAGGCGGATCTGCCTGGCAATCTCAACTGCTGCCTCAGAGTTTACCTTAAAGGCAGTGTCCTCCTGGCCTGCCCTGCTAAAAGAACCGCTGTTTACATCTATGGCAATAAGCCCCTCTGTCTCTTCTATAAAAATATATCCCTTGCATTTGAGTTCTATTTTTTTTCTGTACAACTTCTCTATGTCTTTTTCTATGCCCCTTGAATCAAATAGATGGGTTCGTTCCTTGTAAAACATAAGTTTTCTTATCATTGAGGGCATTATAGAGTTTGCAAAGCCCCTAAGTCTTTTGTACTCTTCTCTATCATCAACCAGCACCCTCGCAACATCTTCGCTGAATATGTCGCGCAGGATCCTGAATGTAAGGCCATACTCTTCGTGCGCAAGATATGGCGTTTTATTTCTATCAACATCCCTTCTTATCCTGTTCCAGAGTAGATTAAGGTATCTTGCCTCTCGTTTAAAATCCCTCTCTAATTTCCCAACACCTGCTGTCCGCACTATAAAACCCATCTTAAAGGCCGGGAAAAGTTTCTTTAAAATCTTGTGCAATCTTGCACGTTCAGTCCTGTCTATAATCCTCTTTGAAACTCCAATATGTCGGTCATATGGCATAAGCACAATAAACCTTCCCGGTATTCCTACATGAGTAGTGAGGCGTGGACCTTTATTCCCAATAGGTTCTTTTACTACCTGCACCACAATATCCTGACCCTTTTCTACAAGCTTGTTTATATCCGAGCACCTTGGGAGAGGAGCGCCTGTTGCAACCGCCTCTTTTTCGCCGTTTTCCAATAGGTCAAATTCATGCGATGGAGAAAGGATATCTGAAATGTTTAAATATCCGTCTCTTGAGTAACCTATCTCTACAAATGCAGCGCCTATCCCAGAAACTACTGATTTTACCTTTCCCTTATATATATTACCGACAAGCGTATCGTCAGACTGCCTTTCTATATAGAACTCCTGCAGCACCCCGCCTTCTACAACACTAACCCTCTTCTCCTGCGATTCAACATTTATTAATATCTCTTTCTGCACGCTACTAACCCAATCCCTTCTGGTAATTTTTTGTTTAACCTTGCCATAAACTCTTCTGGCTCAATCCATTTATCCAGGAGGAAAACTATCTCCTCGCCGTCGCTTTCAAGGCCAAGCCTCAATGCCTTTCCAAAACCTATCTTATAATGTGGGCTATACCCCTTACTAATGGCAACTGGAAGCTCAGCCCTTCTGACAGACCTCTGAAAAAGCCTTAATACGTCCAGATGTGAAATGTATCTTAGAGTTCCCTTCTTGCAGAACCTCGCTTCTAATTTCACCCCGTTCATTTCTCTGCTACTGCCGCTTGAGATTCTGGTCTGACCATGTTCACGGTTATAAAAAATAATAGGTCGGTTTTATCAACAGCCTTCCCCTTCTTCTTGAATAAAAGACTCACTAAAGGTATATCCCCTAATATCGGCACCTTGACTATTGTATCTATTATGGTTTCTTTTATGAGCCCGCCTATCACTATTGTCTCTCCGTCCTTCACCATCACCTGCGTAGAGGCCTTGCGAACAGAAAACCTCGGCGCCTGAATAGTCCCTCCCGAGGTGCTAAACGTATCCCATGATAAAAATGCCGACACCTCTGGCTCAAGTTTCACAACGATATAACCCTCAGGATTTATCTGCGGCGTTACAGAAAGCGTTATGCCAAGTTCTTTTTCTTCATAGCCCGTTACTTCGATATTGCCGGTGCTGGTATTGCGTTCATATGTTGGAATGCTGAATGTAGTCGCAACCACTATCCTTGCCTCTTTATTGTCTAATGTTGTAATCCTTGGATTTGATATAATCTTTGTATCTGTCCTTGACTTTAACATCTGAAGCACTGCCTGAAAGGCGGTAAAATCAAGGGTCCCCAAAGTAAAATTCTTTGGAAGCGCCAATGGAAACGCAGAACCAGGGCTTGGCGGAAACACGCCTATATTGCTGCCTGCAGAGGCGCTTGTGTCTCCATCAGGAAACCATGTGCCGCCCTGACTTTTTTTGTCAAAAGGAAACGTCGTAGGTTTTAATGCCCCTGTGGCAGTCACCTGCATAGTCCAGTTAATGCCAAGATTATCGTCTTTATCCAAAGTAGTCTCTATTACCTTGGCCTCTATATTCACCTGCTGTGTCCTCATGTCAAGCTTTTCAATGACCTGCCTTATCTTATAAAGATTTGTCGGGATGTCCGTGACGATTACGAGATTTGCGCGTTCGTCATATTTTACGCTCCCCCTTTCGCTCAACATATCCCTTATGGCCTCTGGAATTTCCTTTGCGTATGCGTAATTGAGAGAAAAGACCTCTGTAACAAGCTCCTCTTTCTCAAGATTCTCAGTAGTAGTGACACGGATGATATTCCCCTCCCTCTCGTATGTATAACCGTATGTCCTGAGGATCACATCCAGTGCCTTTTCCCAGGGCACATCCGTAAGCCTTATTGTAACAGGCCCTGTTACATCGCTCCCGGCAACTATATTTATTCCGCTCTTGTAAGAAAGTATGCGGAGGACATTTGTTATGTCAGCGTCTTTAAAATCTAATGTCACATTGCCTGACCCAGGCCCAGCAGGCTCTTTTGAGGCCTCGGGTTCTGCCTGGGACCTAGCGGCCTGCGGAACTTCCTCCTGTGTAAACGCGGCCCCGCTAACGCCAAAAATAATAAAAATAAAAATAATGGAATATTTTATCCTGTTCATAATAACCCCTCCCCTTAATAGATATCTAAACCGAAAAACGTAAAAACCTAAAAACGTAAAAACAAGATGTTTTTCTGTTTTTAAGTTTTTTTGTTTTTAACTTTTTCTGTCTTTAAGCTTTAATTTACAAGGCAATATATCAGTCTATTCTCAACTCCACCTTCACTGTCTCTCCATCTACATCAAAGAGGACAGCGTCTCTTTCTATCTTTATAACTTTTACAGAGCCTATCTCCTGGCCCTCTCTAATTATCTCTCCGTTTACAATTGCTATAGAACCCTTTGTCCCGTCCCACACTATCCCCTCTAACCTGATGTCTTTAATGTTAGTTATGCCATACGCGTCTGAGACATAAACGCCCTGCCCTGAAACTAATGGCACAAACGGATCCCTTTTTCCTTTTGCGTCATACTCAAAGGTTTCCTGCGCATATAAAAAACCTGTCATTGCTGCTATTAAGGCAATTCCCTTAATTGCTTTCATTATTCACACTGTAAAATTAGTTTTTAGTGGCAAAACTGTCGTTTTGAACAATAGAAAATC
>CAYZNX010000046.1:0-8761 GCA_964479825.1 uncultured Planctomycetia bacterium
CTAAAAACGTAAAAACAAAATGTTTTTCTGTTTTTAAGTTTTTTTGTTTTTAAGTCTTACTTTATGAAGGTTGCGATTATAGGCGCTGGCAATGTAGGTGCAATGGTGGCCTCAAGAATAATAGAGGCCAATCTCGCTGATGTGGTTTTACTGGACATAGTGCCTGGTTTGGCAAAGGGCAAGGGCCTCGATATATCTGATGCAAGACCGCTCTTTAACTCTGCAGTAAAAATTATAGGGACAGGAGATTTTAGTGATATTAAAGGTTCTGATGTAGTGGTTATAACAGCAGGCCGGGCCCGCGTCCCAGGCATGTCACGCGATGACCTCCTGAAAGAGAACTCGCTCATCATTAAGGATATAGCCCGCCGCATAAAAGAATCCTGCATCTCTCCGATATTAATCGTTGTTACTAATCCACTGGATGCCATGACCTATCTTGTTATGATGGAGACTGGGTTCAGGCCTGCAAGGGTTATTGGCATGGCCGGTGTCTTGGATACAGCCAGATTTATAAATATAATTTCTGAGAAAATAAATTTTAAAGACAAGGGCAATATCTTTATGATGGGCAGCCATGGAGATGCAATGGTCCCGATAAATAGGTCGCATGAACTATCAGAAGGCGTTTTTAAGGATGCCTCAGGGCTTGCAAAGGGCCGTGGGGCCGAGATAGTGTCATACCTGAAGACAGGCAGCGCTTGGTTTGCGCCATCGGCAGCGGTTTTTTATATGCTCAAGTCGGTTTTAAGAAATGAGAGGACGAGGATGTGCGCCAGCGCTTACTTAGATGGCCAGTACGGGGAAAAGGGCATTTACATGGGGGTCCCTGTGGTTTTGGATTCGTCCGGCGTTAGAGAGATAATAGAAATAGACCTTACTCGCGAAGAAAAAGAGGCCTTTAAGAAATCAGCTCAGTTGATCCGCGAGTCTATAAAAAAATTATGAAGAAATATGATCTCGCTGTAATCGGTTCAGGGCCGTGCGGCTATGTGGCAGCTATAAGGGCTGCACAGTCAGGATTAAAGGTGTGTATTTTTGAAAAGGATGACATAGGAGGCGTGTGCCTCAATTGGGGCTGTATACCTACAAAGTCACTTTTTGCATCAAGCACGGCTTTGTATAATATAGAACGCGCCAGTGAATTTGGAATAGACGTAAAGGGTTTTGAGCTTGATTTTTTAAAGGTAAACGAAAGAAAGGAAATGCTCGTAAAGAAACTTGCCTCTGGCATAGAGATGCTCATGAAGGCAAGGAAGATAGATATATTAAGAGGGCCTGCTCAGTTAAAAAGTAAGGATATAGTAGTAAGCGGCGCAGATGAGGTAGAGGCCGCAAACATACTTATTGCAACAGGTTCCCTGCCATTTGAGTTACCAGGTATGTCATTTGACGGCAGACATATACTATCCAGCACCGATATGCTTGGATTAGAAGAAATACCAGGAGATATTGTTATCGTCGGAGGCGGCGTGATAGGGTGTGAGTTTGCCTCGATTTTTAGGGCCTTTGGCTCGCGGATTACCATTATTGAGATGATGGAGCAGTTATTGCCTAACGAGGACGAGGAGATAGCGAAAGAGATGCTGCGTTCATTTAAAAAGCGCGGCATAGAGATATTGACTGGTGTCAAGGTAGAAACCGTAGAAAAAAAAGGGCAAGGAGTTCACTTAATGCTGTCAACAGGAAAATCTATTTCAGGCAGCAAGGTGCTTATATGCGTTGGCCGTTCTCCTAACTCAAGAGGATTTGGCATTGAGGATCTAGGCATAGAATGCGAAAGAGGATGGATAAAGGTAGATAGGTTATTCAGGACCAATATCAAGAATATTTATGCGGCAGGCGACTGCATAGGAGGGATACTACTGGCCCATGTTGCTTCAAGAGAAGGCATTTCTGCTGTAGAATCGATATTAGGCAATGAGCCGTCCCTGGACTACAATGTAGTGCCAAACTGTATCTTTACGCAGCCTGAGATAGCCAGCGTCGGATTGACGACAAAGATTGCAAAGAATAGGGGTATTAACGCGAGGTCAAGAAAATTTTTATTTTCCGGTATAGGTAAGGCGCATGTTATCGGCGAGATAGGGGGGTTTATAAAATTAGTTGTAGATGCAGCGACAGACAAGATCCTTGGCGCCCAGATAATAGGCAGCCATGCAACAGAGTTAGTAGCTGAACTTTCTCTCTCCATCCAGTTTGGCATAACCTCAGAAGGCCTTGCAAGGGTGATACATGCTCATCCTACCTTGTCAGAGGCTGTTCAGGAGGCAAGCGAGGCCATGCATAATAGGGCAATACATTCATTGTAAAAAGATCAGGGTAGGTAGTTTTTGCCTGCTATCCAGGCTTAACTTCACAAAATAAGCATTGCAGAAAATGTGAAATTATGCGCATTGGCATATTAGGCGGCACATTTGATCCGTTTCATTTAGGCCATTTGTATTTAGCAAGAAAGGCGTGTGCCAAATTTTCTTTAGACAAGATACTATTTATACCCGTATATAGGCCTCCGCACAAAAAACCAATAAAGCTGACGCCTGCTAAACACAGATACAATATGCTCAGGCTTGGGATAGAAGGCAATAGACGCTTTGAGGTTTCTCGTATAGAGATAAGAAGGAAAGGCACATCATATTCTGTATATACATTGAGACACCTGAGGAAGAAATACGGGTCACTGGCGCAGATTTTTTTTATAACAGGCTCAGACTCATTGGGGCTCCTCGGCGTTTGGAAAAACCTGAAAGAGATTTTAGGCCTCTGTAAGTTTGTAGTTGTTAAGCGCCCTAATTTTGCAGTAGAAAAGGCCTCCCCCAAACTAATTTTCTTAGACATAAAAGCAAAAGATATATCGTCAACTGATATTCGCGAGCGGCTTCAGAGGGGACTGTCTGTAACCCATCTTGTCCCCAGAGGTGTATATAATTACATCAAGAAGCACAAGCTGTACCAAAAACCAAAGTTCAACTCTTGACAACCTTGGAATATTATGTTAAAGTTAGTGAGGTCGTTACTTATGGAGCCATTAGAATTAGAAAACATAGAGATAACTAACAAACCCTATAAAGGAGGTGCGTAATGGCACAAGGTTATTGTGTAAAATGTAAGTCAAAAAAAGAAATGTCGGACGCCAAGGTTATAACTATGAAGAACGGCAGAAAGGCGAATAAAGGCAAATGCTCTTCATGCGGCACAAGCATGTTTTGCATCCTGCCGAAATAAAGATTGATTAGCTAGGAATCATTTTAGAATAATACGTGAGATCGCGACAGAAGGCACTTCTTGTAGCAGATATAGCAAGGGAAAAAGAGGCAGAGGATATCGTGATTTTGGATATGAGAAAACTGTCCAATATCACGGATTTTTTTATAATTACCACTAGTAGTTCTACGAAAAGGGCCCAGACAATAGCGCAGGCCATAGAAAAAAAGTTATTAGAGGTGCGTGAACCAGTTTGCAATATAGAAGGATATCAGGAGGCAGAATGGATACTCATAGATGCCTATGATATTGTAGCACATGTATTTAATAGTGAATTAAGAAGATTTTATAATTTAGAAGGCCTGTGGGGCGATGCACCAAGGATTAGTTCATGCCAGAAAAAGAGAAAAAAACACTTGAAGAGAGCCTTAAAAGGAAAATAAAAGAACTCTCCGCACTTTATGAAGTCGGGAAATCTGTCACCTCTACCCTCCACTTGGATAAGGTTCTCAAGCTTATTACCAGAAAGGCAGCAAAGATAATGGACGCCTCCTCTTGTTCTTTAAGGCTCTTGGATGACTCCAGGGGGGCATTAGTTCTCAAATGTGTTTATGGCCTTAACAGCATTCGTTTTTATAAAATAAAGAATAGCTTGAAGGTGGGTGAGAGTATAGCCGGTCGCGTGGTTGAGAGCGGAAGACCGTGCATTATTAATGATCTACTGAAGGAGAAGCGCTATAAATATCCACATCTTGTAAAACAAAGAGGACTGCGTTCATTATTGACAGTGCCTTTAATCCAGAGGAATAGGATTATCGGAGTTCTCAGTATCTATAATAAGAAGGTCAGCAAATACAATGTTGAAGATGTGAGGCTTCTGTCAATGTTTGCTGACCAGGCTGCTATTGCGATTGAGAATGCCAGGCTTTATGAACAGGCCGAGACCGCTTATCTAAATACAATAAAGACGCTTTCTAATATCATAGACGCAAAGGATAACCATACCTATGGCCACTCAGAGCGCGTGATGGGGCATTGCATGGACATGTCGGATGAATTAAGGTTGCCCGAACATGATAGAGAGGTCTTAAGGTATGCGAGCCTCTTGCATGACATCGGCAAGATAGGGATAGACATAGGCATACTCAGAAAACCTTCAAAATTAAATAGCGAGGAGTGGAAGGTAATGGTCATGCATCCTGTTCTGGGTGCCGGTATTGTGGAACAGATAGGCTTTCTGAATGAATTAGCCCCTATAATTTTACGCCACCATGAAAGATATGATGGAAAAGGATACCCAGGCAAATTGACAATGCAAAAGATACCGTTGGGCGCTCGTATCCTTTCAGTCGCAGATGCCTACGAGTCAATGGTATCTGACAGGCCTTATAGAAAGGCCTTAAGTTTGAGAAAGGCCCGACAAGAGATACAGACAGGTTCAGGTTCACAATTTGACCCCAAGATAGTCAATCTTTTTTTAAAGACGCTTAACAAAAGAAAAAAGAAGAGATAAGGCAACCGGTGAGTTAACAGGGGTAATAGTGCTTCTCTGACATCTTTGATGTCAAGGGCCTCGTCTTGGCAGCCACCCGCTGGCTGCAGGAACCTTAACTTCACAAAATAAGCATTGCACAAAATGTGAAGTTAATTCCCTCACCCCTGATAACTCACCGATTACTTCATGCTCATTCCCCCGTTGGCTCACCGGTTACATCACTTGCGCTATGTTAAAGATCGAAAAAGATATAATTAGTTGTATAGAGAGGGTCATAGAAAATATATTTCCAGATTGCCCTAAAAAGTCCCTCTCAGGTCTTTATTTAGAGATCCCCAAGCACAGAAAATTTGGTGATCTGTCAACAAACATTGCCATGCGGCTCATAGACACAGTGAAAAAACCTCCTTTATCCATAGCCGGGGAAATTGTTTCAGGGATAAAAAAGGCCATTGAATACGGGGACTTGAAGGATGCAGTTGAAGATATTAGAATCGAACCTCCAGGCTTTATTAATTTTTATCTTTCTAACAAAGCAGTTTTGGATAGCTTCAGGGAAGGCCTTAACCAGGGTGATAAATACGGCCGGCTAAACTTCGGGGCCGGGAAAAATGTGCAGATAGAGTTTGTCAGCGCTAATCCGACCGGGCCCCTGACTGTCGCGCATGGCAGACAGGCGGCTGTTGGCGACGCACTGGCAAATATATTAACATCTTGCGGCTATAAGGTTACGCGCGAGTATTATATAAACGACGAAGGGGTCCAGATGGGGCTTTTGGGCCGCTCAGTCAAGGCAAGGTTTATGGAATTGACAGGGGATGCTTCTGCCTTTCCTGAAAACGGGTATAAAGGCGCTTATATCTATGATATAGCGAGAGGAATGGCACGCGAATTTCCGCGAATCACGAGCCGCGAATCACAAGCCGAGAATATAAAAGATACATTTTTTACAGGGTACGCATCTAAATACATTATGGGCATGATAAAAAAGGACCTGCAGGATTTTGGCGTTCATTTTGATGTGTGGTATAGCCAGAAGAAGCTTTCTAGCTCAGGGAGGATTAAAAAGGTGCTGGATTTTTTGAGGAAGAGGGGTTTTTTATACGAGAAGGACGGCGCTACATGGTTCAAATCCGCTGGATTTGGAGATGATAAGGACAGGGTGGTCATAAAGAATGACGGCAGCTATACCTATCTTGCGCCTGACATCGCTTATCATAGGGATAAATTCAAGAGAGGTTTTCATAGAATAATAAATATCTGGGGGCCTGATCACCATGGTTATGTGAGCCGCATCAAGGCTGCCTGCCAGGCATTGGGGTATCCAGGAGAAGGTGTTTCAATATTAATATCTCAATTGGTGACTTTATACAGAGACAAGAAACCTGTCAGGATGTCAACGAGGGAAGGAGAATTCATAACCTTGAGACAGGTAATTGACGAGGTTGGAAAGGATGCAGGCAGGTTCTTTTTTTTAATGAGGCGGACAGACAGCCATCTGGATTTTGATTTAGAGCTTGCCAAGGCAAAGACAATGGACAACCCGGTTTATTATATTCAATATGCCCACGCCAGAATAGCGAGCGTGATTAAATTCTCTGGTACGCAACCTCCATTCTCTCTCCATGCAACGAAGAGAGGAGGGCCGAGGGGTATTGATGATATGCATCTTTTGAAAAATAAAGAAGAGATAGAGATATTAAAAGGACTAATGCAGTATCCGAAGGTGATGCTCTCATCGGCCCGAAATCTGGAACCATATATCCTGCTGTCTTATCTTCAGGAAGTAGCCCGCCTTTTTCATTCCTATTACGATGCATATAGAATTGTAACTGACGATGCTGGAGTTACAAAGGCCAGGATAGCGTTAGTAAGTCTTATTAAGACAGTGCTATATAGCGGATTGTCAATCCTTGGCGTAAGCGCTCCGGAGAAAATGTGAAGTTACTTGGGTTATAGAGTTATAGGGTTATAGGGTTATTAGGGTTACTAGAGTTATAGGGTTACTAGAGTTATAGGGTTACTAGAGTTATAGGGTTTAACCCAATAACCCAAGTAACCCTAGCAACCCAAGCAACCCAACGATACGAATGTTTGAATCAATAAAAATCTACAAAGGCGGAGAAATAGATTACAACTCTCTTGCGAGAGATTTATCAGGGTATGGTTATGAGAGGTCTCAGCGGATCTCAATGCCAGGGGATTTTAGCATGCGCGGGGGCATCATAGATATCTTCCCGCCAACATTTGAAGGCCCGATAAGGCTCGAGCTTTCAGGCAACAGGGTAGAGTCTATCAGGAGTTTTAGCATCGCATCAAGCGAGACACTTGAAGAGCATTCAATGGTTATTATCCTGCCCAAATTAGGGCTCTATCCGAGGAGAAAAACAGTAAAAAGGCTGGAGGCCGGGGAACGCACGCCCATAGAGTCTTTTATTGATATAGAGTTGAATGATTATGTTGTGCATATTGACCAGGGTATAGGCATCTTCAGGGGATTTCAGAAGTTAAATTTCAAAGGCGTTGAAAAAAACCATATTGTCGTAGAGTATGCTGAAGGCGATAAGCTCTATGTGCCAATAGAGGAAATGCACCTCATACAGAAATACATAGGTTTTGATAAGAAGCCGCCTAAGATCTACAGGCTTGGCACAGGGGCGTGGCATCGGACAAAGGAAAGGGTTAAGAATGGCATTTATTCTCTGGCCTTTGACCTTCTTGAGCTTAACGCAGCGCGCTCTAGGCTACAGGGATTTGAGTTTTCAAAGGATACTGATTGGCAGGTTCAGTTTGAGAAGGGATTTCCCTTTACAGAAACGCCTGACCAGATTCGTTCCTCTATAGAGGTAAAGAACGATATGGAGTCAAGGATGCCGATGGACAGGCTCTTGTGCGGCGACGTAGGGTATGGCAAGACAGAGGTTGCTATGAGGGCAGCATTTAAGGCGGTTATGGACAATAAGCAGGTTGTTGTGTTGGTTCCTACAACGCTTTTAGCTGAACAACATTTGATTACATTTAAGAACAGGATGCAGGATTTTCCTGTAAGGGTGGAACTGGTGTGCCGTTTTAGGACACAGAATCAGATTGCAAAGTGCCTGGAGGGTCTCAGGGCAGGGGCAGTAGATATAATCATAGGCACTCACGCAATCTTAAGGAGGGAGATAAAATTTAAGGACCTCGGCCTGGTTATTATTGACGAGGAACAGCGTTTCGGCGTAAGAGACAAGGAGAGATTAAAAAAGATACGGTTCCAGGTAGATGTGCTTACGCTTACTGCGACGCCTATACCCCGCACATTATACATGTCCCTTATGGGGCTTAAGGATATGTCTATTATAGAGACCCCGCCGCAGGATAGATTGCCAGTAGAGGTAATAGTATCTGACTATGACAAAAGGCTTATCAGAGACGCTGTGATTAGGGAAAAGAATAGAAAGGGCCAGGTATTTTTTATTCATAACAGGATAAAAGGCATAGATAAAATAAGAGAGCATCTCTCGCAGTTGATACCTGAGGTTAAGATAGCAATTGCCCATGGCCAGATGGATTCAAAGGAATTAGAGTCAGTAATGCGAGAATTTATAAAAGGAAATATTGACGTTCTCATTTGTACCGTTATAATAGAATCTGGCATTGATATACCAAATGCGAATACCCTGATAGTAAATCGGTCGGATAGATTTGGCTTAGCCGATTTATACCAGCTAAAGGGCAGGGTTGGCAGGTTTAAAAACAAGGCATACGCGTATTTTTTAATACCCAAGGCCGGCGTTATAACGAGCGAATCAGAGAGGAGATTAAAGGCCATTGAGCAGTATAGAGAACTCGGGTCTGGTTTTAAGATTGCCATGGAGGATCTTGAGATAAGGGGTGCAGGCAATATCCTGGGCCCTCAACAGCATGGGTATATATCGGCTATAGGGTTTGACCTGTATTGCAGGCTCCTGCGTGACGTCGCAGCCAGCCTGAACAGGAAAAGCCTTAACTTCAGTAACCGCTGAGTTATCAGGGGTGAGGGAATTAACTTCACATTTTCTGCAATGCTTATTTTGTGAAGTT
>CAYZNX010000047.1:0-8730 GCA_964479825.1 uncultured Planctomycetia bacterium
ATGTAAACTGGTCAAAGAGATAGAAAATCACAGGGGCTTCTTGGCCTCTGGCCTCATATAACTGACGCCGGACCTGCTCATAGCTTGCCATGCGCATAAGGACCTGGCCTGCAATATCTTCTAACCTTACCCAGACATACTGTTCAGAGGTTTCCATGTCCATCCATCTATCTATAATATTCCTGTCTGGGATGTCGAACATACCTTCATGAACCCAGACCGTACTACTAAAATCAAGCTGAGAGCTGTATGCAATAGGCACCTGATTGCTGACCAAATAATAAAGGTGCTGTCTAGCTGTTTCATCAATACCGCTACCTTTATACATATCCCATATATCTGAATGCACTGGGTTAGTCATATCCAGTAATAATTCACCTTCAGCTGTGTCTATAAGAGCCCAATCAGAATCTATTCCTACCCTTATTGACGTTGTAACACTCCTATTCACAGTATTTACAACCACTCTTCCTGTGTTTATAAGGTTAAGAGCCGATAGTATTCTTGCCGCCTGTAGTTTATCTCTATACAATCTCCCTCCTGAACCTGGCTCCCCCTTGTATGGATTCTCTTCTTCTGGATTAAGCTGGAGTATGTTCTCCAAGGCAATTTCAATATTATCTGTAGAAAGGGCTACACCTTTATCCTCAAGATATCCAGCCAATGTGTCAAGGACCTCCTCATCTTCTAAACCATACAATTCTTTTTTGGCAAATCCCATAAGTGCCCCATAGATATCTCCATACTGATGGACCTTCCACAATGGCACATCCCTCAGCATAATGCCTTGCATTGTCTCTTGAATTATGGCCTGCGGCTCGCCCTCTCCTCCTAATAAGTCAAATGCCTTTGAACTAATATTTAAACCTAATCTATGGTCAAGCCATGCAATAAGTCCGCTCGGCAAATCCCCTGGGAGTTCCATAACAACGCCAAGCCCTTCAAATACCCCTACTTCATGAAATTCTCCTTTTTGCTGTGCAATAAAAAATTCTATGCCCTTATCAGTCACCCATGGGATAAGATGAAAACCCAACTTTGCGGCAAAAGAGGCAAACCAAAGAAGGAGCGTTGACTTAACCACGCTTTTAATAAACGGCAAACTGCCTAATGTACGGACTATTGCCCTGAGCATAATAATGCCTATCTTTAAAACAAGGCCTGCATAAACATTCTCTGGCCTATACTTACTGGCCTCACCAAGATATAATCCTAATGTATTTATACCCCTGTGTTTTAACCTTAGATAATCTCCTAAAACCTCATTCAATTTACTTAGTAAATATTCCCTTTCACTCATAGTAAAAGAAATCTTTCCTAACTGTATTACCTCCTGGACCGCAAGTATTCGTTTAGGTATGCCCTTAAGATTCCTCTTGGCCTTGATATCGTATTCTAAATGATCTATTGCTGCCCTTACCTCTAAAGGCCCGCTAAATCTATAGCCTATTGATTTACCAACCTCCTGGCTAAATAAAATACGCCTATTTTGTTCTGAAAAAGAATAAAGACCTGAGGCAAAGACTATTATAAATATGGTAAATAGCGCCGCGCCTACAAATTCTAAAGGCGTAGATTCAAGGGCGAATTTTAGATATGGGCCAAACCATTTGATACTGCCTAAGAAATCAGCTACAGGTAATGTAAAGACCTTTCCATATTCAAGGACAGGCCTATGGGTCGCAACTAAATATGGGATTATAGCCAGGATTACCCACGCAAGAGTAGAAGATACTGTATTTTTAATATGGGCTTTAATAGGTCCGGGGCCCTTTCTATTTATCAAGACTAATCGAATTGTATCTAGAGTTAGAATAAGAAGCCTGAAGCCAATAAGACCCAATACTACCCATGCAGCGCCTACAATCACAGGGCTATCAATTGCTATTGCGGCTGTAATAGCAATGCCAATAGCCCCCCACAAAAATAACTTTCCTCTGCGCTGCAGCTGCTCCAATGCGCCGCCAATAAAAATTATAATAGCTCCTATTGACCAGTGACGGATTGCTACACCCTTTGAGCCTGCTGTTAAGACTTCCTTCAACTGGCCTAACCTGCCAAGGCGAGACTGCTGTAAATACTCTGCCCTTTGAAGGAATTTAAGCATTGCCTCTTTCTTATCAGGATGCTCGCTAACTAATCTACTGACTAAATTGTAAAACCTGTTACGGCTGTCTCTATATTGTATCTTACGGACCCATTGCCAGATTAACTCCGGAACTCTCAATAATACAAGCGCCAGGAATCCTCCTGTCAACTCATCCATTCTTTGATTTGCAGGTTCCCAGTATGGCCTTGGAAATGAACGTATAAAATTATATAATGCCTTCTCTAATTCTATGTCCTTTTCTCGTGATAAGTTAAGTTCCTTTGTAATATCACCTACTGTTTCTCTTAGTGCCCTGTGCCTTTCCAATGCCCCGATAAAGACACTTGAAAAATCCTGGCCCAATACATCTGATCTATGAAATCTCTTATTATAAGAAATCCTTCCAATCCATGGCCCAAATCCAATATTAATAGTAAATGAAAGTAAGTACCTCGATATAGCTCCAAATATAGAAAATAGGTCTAATAGATTCCAGTTATTCTGCCAGAAAGGCGAAACCCTTGACGCTGGAATACCAACATAACCTCTGACTTTATCTAAAGATGCCCTGTCTAATACGCCTTTTAGGAGCTCTAATTCTTCAATAGATATATCCTCCTCCTCAATAAATGCTGTCAAATCTTTTTTATCGCCTTTAACCCATATAACAGGATACACTGATGCAATGTGCCTTATTAATTCTTCTCTGGTCGGCCTGCGCTTGGAAGGAAGCCCTACATAATCAGGGTTGTCCCTGACATTTAAATACAAGTATTCCAGGCCTAATAAGCCCTTCCATAATGAAAGCTGTATTTCTTCTTCAATATCCCCAGCCTCAGTAGTTAAGTGAGCCCTCGGGGAGTTTTTCTGCTCGAGGGGCTCATCCTGAAGCCCGAAGGGCTGAAGGATCTCATGAGATCCTTCCTCGCTTCGCTCGTCAGGATGAGGGGTCGAATAGGAGAGCAAACTCCCCGACCCCTCAGTTAAGTGTCTCTTTAACCAGTTTTGCGGAGATAGAGAAATGGCACCTCGAACTGCTCTATCGCTATCATGAATAGCGAGATACTCTAATGCCCTCTCTTGAGAAGCCCCATCCTTTTCTATTATTTCTCCGATTATGCTATAAAGCTCATTAAAGTTTGTAATCCTTTTATGAATGTGGCGCAGATTTATCCTTACTCTATCTTTTTCAACTACTACTCTTGGGTGTATTCGGCTTGCAAATAGGCCTATCCTTTTCTCATGCCCTAATAGCTCCAATATCTCCTTAGTCCATCTTGCAAATAAGATATAGCTATCATCCTTATCATCTTCGAGCTCATCAAGCCAGACCGTGCCTTCCGGGTATCTGCTAAAATACCATCTCCAGGCCCTTAAAGCTATTCTAACAACACCTACTAGCGATGTAATTATAAAAAAGCTGGGTATGATGATATTGTTTAATCTCCTTTCATACAACCTTCTCAAAATCAAACTCATGTCCCCATAATCCTTATCCTGGGTTAATTCAAGGGCGCTTTCTAAGGCTCTATTTGCAAAGGTACTAGTCTTATCTATGGCTATAGTAAAACTGCGGCCCCCTTGCTCCTGCCACCAATTAATCAGCATATCATCTAATATAATGCGTTCCCATGGCCAGTCATATCCAGGCATATTTGCATTTAGGTAGAACATGATACCTGTAGATATGGCCAATAAAATTCCTGTGCCAATTAAGTACTTATACTGCGATATCGTCGCATTCTTAAATATATTAATAACCTTGTTAATCCCGGTTAGTGCTACAATTGAGAGCCCTGCAATGGCCCAGTAAAAATACTTGATAACTTCATAATCCCCTCCGATAAAGGGCATGGAACCATAATGGAATGCCCCCAATATAAATAGCTCTGTTAGAAAAAGCCCTGTGAATGTATTAATAAACAAGAACTTGTCTTTTTGTTGCCAGAGAAACTTAGCGAACAAACTTATTCTTTTTCTAAGACTAATCTTTTCAGGAAAGCCTATCAATTCCTTTTTGTTTCTAAATAAAAGCGCGAAGATGCTTAAAGAGCCTGTCTCATACCCGGCTCTATATATGGATACAGCGCCTTTATTATAGGGCTCAACAATATCATACAAGGTCTTGCCATTATATAATGGCAGAAGACACACTAACATACTAAGATTCTCTGGGTTACTATAGAACATGAGCCTATCGTCTGATAACTGGCTAAGGTCAATCCTTCCCCCTCTAAATATAGCCTCTCTATCCTCAAATATCTGGCTGAATTTATCAGGGCCGTCTTTTCCAAAAAGCGACATTAAACCGTCTATTATATGTCCTTCCCCTCCTGGAAAATACCTCAAGTGTGCAGGGTGTTTTATAAAATACTGCAAGACCCCCAAAAATGCTGCCTCTCTAACTGCCCTTTTAATATTCGCCATATCCCTGTGCCTATCTTCTAACACGAGCTCTGTCCTGTCAGCAGTGAGCCGAAATCTATTGTCAAGGTTGAGCGTAAAACCTCTCTCCCACAAGAATCTCATAAATGACTCATCAACTTCTTCAAAAAAGCCCCATTCCCCTTGTTTCCTCATATCTCTATCGAGTTCTTTGAATGGAAGCGAGGCTGTTGTAATCTCGCGGGTCTTCTTACCCTTAACACGGTGGCCTATAAGGAGCTGGATTGCAGCCTTTTTATCTTCTTCATCTTTATATCTTGAGGTCAATCTTACTCCCCTCTCCACTACTACATCACTTTCTCGCTGCCTATTAATAGCCTTCCAGAGAATGGACCTTTTAAGGAATATCTTCATCTTTCCCCATGGGATAGTGGCCGTATAATCCCTAACTGCATCTAAGAGGCCTCGCTGTTCAACCTTGCGCTCAAGGCCAATAGGTTCCATCCCTATCCAATGTATTGAATGTCCTTTAAAGCCCGGCTCTGTCTTAACTACATAAGATATTGTGGTATCCTTCCATCTAATGCGGTTAGGGTTTCTGAAGAATTCTATCTTTAAGTAAAGAACCTTTTCTTCTGTCTCAGGGATTGCGAGCTTAAGAAATATTGCGCCTGCATCCCGATACGACATAAAGACGCCATGGCCTTTCTCTCCTATTGTCTCATCGTCCTTACCGTGACTTACTTGAGGAATAACCCATGCGTTAAAAAATGCCTCTAAAGATATTGGAAGAACAGAATTAAAAATTATCCCTTCTTGCAGGCGTGGGATATTTATTCTATATTCATCAAATCTTGGGGCAGGGGTAACTGAGGCCCTGCGGGCCAGGGTAACAGCATCCAACTGATTCTGTATATATTCTCTAATCCATAAAAGTAGTTCCTCGATATTCTGGGCATATGTTGATACATTCAAGGCCTGCTCTGGGTCGCGCGGCTTCATGTTCTTGAATAGCCACATCTGCCTCCATAGTAAAGGCCTTAATGGGCTTTCTACAGGAAGTCTTTTTACATCCTTGAAAAGCCCTCCGCTCTTATATTGAAAATCAAGCACATGTTGAAAATCCATTAGATATCCTATAAATGATGATATCTCTTCCTCGCTCAACCTCTTCCCTTGGCTCAAATCAAGCACCCTTTCTATAATTGAGCGCTGTTCATCAAACCATCTGTTTACTGTAGTAATAACGCGCTCGTCCTTGCCTCTCTCTCCTAATAAAGCCAAAAGCCTATTAGGGTCTGAGAAATAATCAATAAGATTCCTGAGCCCTGTTTCTAAGTCACTTGTATCTACCTGAGCTAGTCCTCTATATAATCCCAGCAATGGATCTACTGAGATTAACCCTGTCTCTAAGTCTTCAACTGTTATTGCCAATTTTTCTCTACTCAGGCTATAAAATCTATCGAATAGCTCAACAAAATCAGTCGTATGAGTGTATTCTCCGTCAGATAATCCAATAGGGCTTGTATAGGACCTACGCACAAAAGGCTCTTTATCCTTAACTTCTTTCTTCCCTTTAAAAGAGGCCCTCTTATACTGTGCCTTTCTATGCCTATGGAAAACCCATTTAAGACGCGATACCTTTTCAGGCGCTATTAGAGACCCTTGGGCGCCTTGCAGCCGCAATAGCCTTGCAATGATTGCCTCTAATCTTGCCTTTTCCCTCTTTGACTGCGGAGCTTGAGCTGATATGCGAGCTAACTCAGCTAAGTTAGCATCGATAAATATAATATCCCCAAACCTGGTAACAAGGCCATGTTTTCTATTCTTAATAAACTCTTCAAAGGAAATATCAGGAGGTATAGACGCAGTAGGTATTTCAAAGACCCTTGTTTTTGAAAATGGCTTAGGAAGCCAGGCATCATATTCCTTAAAAGGTATTCTTTGAAGAGAGACAGGAAGTTTTTTCCAGATTTCAGGATGGATAAAATTGAACGTAGGTTCTGCGCTTAAATAACGCAAGCTATCAGTATTTGGCAAGGTAACAATGTCGCTATTGGCAATTATTCCTGTAACTGTATCTATTAGTTCAGGCACAAGGCCTGCTGTGCCTTTTCTTCTATCTATATAAGAACAAACCGGATATAGCTCACTTAATAACGAGATATTAGAGGGGTCCTTTGACAAATCCTGAATCAATTCCCTTATAACTCTTATAACTTCTTCATTTGGCGGAAGTTGTTTTCTTGCTAAATTAACCTCTGTGTCAGCCGGAAGCCCCAGGACCAATTCTGGGGGCCCTCTTTGTCCAGGCAGATCAAATTCCAATATACTCAATCCATCTATGGTTACTGTGAGGATGCGCTGTTCTATATCATCCCTGTCATATAGTTCCTTTCCTTCAGGAAGAATAACAGGCACTAATGACGCCTTTCTATCCTTGTTCTCATCGGCCTCAGGCCCCTTAATCATTCCTTCAACTGCTCTATAATTAAGGACCTCTTGAGGCATGCCGCTATCCAATATAATCCTGCCCTGCGGATGATATCTAAATTTCATACGCAGTAACTTTACAATATCTTCTCTCTCTATCTCGCTAAATATCTCTACACGCGTGCCTCTCCTGCCTTGAGCCGGGACCCTTGCTATTGTAATCCTGTCCCTGCCATCAATACGTTCAACCACTATCCTATAGCCAGGCCTCTCTGGGCTTGTAAATGTCTCTATGCACACCCTGTCGCCATCAGCTAATAGATGGCTAAAGGAAGTAAAAAATCCTAACCCAAAGTTCTGAGCTATCTGAAGGAATTTTTCACTGCCTGTTGCATCAAACATAAACAGGTGGGCATTTATCCAGTTTATCGAGATATCTGCATCCTCTAATACATCAGCCAATGCATCTAACTCGCCCAATTCTCCAAGCCCCAATCCTTCGCCATTGTCAGCAATGCTTGCATAGAAATCCCTTATTGTTATAAATACTTCTTGCTCCTCTGGCGCTAATCCCCTGCTGGCATGCAGGCTATTGCGCACAAGTTCTACTATTGCATACATCCTGCTGTGGGCAAACTGGCCTAATGTAAATGTCCTCAGATTATTTTCAGTAACATCCCTATGCCCTGGAAATTTATCCATTGTATCTTGAAAATCCTTATCTAATCTGGTTATATTAGAGTCAAGCAGGGCCTTTAATCTCTGCACCTGAGACAGGACAGGCCTACTATCATCCGCTTCTTCTCTCAATCTATCTAATAATACCTCAAATAATACCTCAAAACCTGGCTTATCCATTATTACCTGACGCCTTGGCTCAGAGAAATAAGGTTCCTGGGCCAAAAAGGTATTGTGCGCTAAATAACCTGTGAAATCCGACCTTGGCATCCCTGATGTATATATGGCTAAACTAATAAGCACTAATTCCTGGTCATCCAAAATATGACTAATTACTTCCTCAATAGAGGCATTCTCATCTCCTATCTTTTGCCGGATCCTATCCACAGCATTAGACGCAATAGCGTCTATAAATCCGGTCCTGGGCCCAAAATCAAACCCAGGCATGCAGCCTAAGGCAACTCTATGTAATAAATCCATATCCAATATATCTTCGCCAGCTGTCTCTCTTACCCTACTGTAAAGTTCAACATATAGCCTACGGCTTAAAGAAGCAGATGGATTTACAGTTCTCTCATCTGGCAAGGCAACCTTCTTTGCCAAGTCTGGTCCCTTGTTTATCCATGCCCTATCTACCTCAGGCTGTTTTTCCTCTCCTATTACAGAGAAAAACCTGGACCAGAAATCTTTATATTCATGCTTTTTAATCTGCCATTTGAACAGGCCTTTTCTATCAAGCACATGCATCTCTTGCGAAAACCTTTCTCTGATATGCCTCAGATACACATATGTCAAAATAGCATCACTAACTATAATCGCAGGGATAAGTAATGGCGGCGCAGGCAAGCTCAAGGAAATCATTATAAACGGGATGATTTTTAGAGTAAAGGAATACAGGGCTGTGCCAAGTATATATGGCCGAAGCACTATGTTACCTCTGAGAAATAAACCTGCAAGAATAACTGCAAATAGAGCTCCAATTATAGAATGTATTGGTGATAAAGGAATAAAAAATAATCCCATTAACCCAATTCCAAGCATTTCTGCTGCAACAAGGGAAAAATCAAGCTTTTTATTAATGTCTTGTGTACTAACCATGCTAAGATAAACTGAACTTCCAATTAAGAATATTATAGCAGGAAGGG
>CAYZNX010000048.1:0-7054 GCA_964479825.1 uncultured Planctomycetia bacterium
TCGTATTAAAAATTAATTTGACAGCGCACTAGTGTTATATCCCCTTTATCCTGCAGGCGTGCCGTTCTTGGTTTATAAACAAGGTCTGCCTTGCCATTAACTCCTCAAAATTCACTTTATGGCCATCAAATTCAGGACCGTCAACACATACGAATTTTGTCCTGGACTCAACCTCTACCCTGCAAGACCCACACATGCCAGTGCCATCTACAAGGACGGTATTTAAAGAGACTATTGTTTTTATTCCGTAGGGTCTTGTTAAATCCACAATGGCCTTCATCATAATTGCAGGACCCACTGCATATACAAGATCTAATGGCCTGCCAGCAATTATCAGTCGTTTAACAATGTCTGAAACAAGGCCCTTCTCTCCTTCAGAGCCATCATCTGTCGTAATAAACATATCGTCACAACCCTTGTTTAATTCTTCCTTAAAGATTATAAGGTCTTTATTCCTTGCGCCTATAATAACGATAACTGCATTTCCAGCGTCCTTATAGGCCCCTGCTACAGGATATAACTCTGCAATGCCTACGCCGCCTCCGACGCAACATACAGTGCCTACCTTCCTCGCATCTGTGTTGTGCCCAAGCGGCCCTACCACGTCTTGCAGAAATCCGCCTTTGTTCTTTTCAGATAGACGATAAGTCGTCACACCTACAACCTGATAGACAATAGAGATATTTCTATCATCATGGCCGGCTATTGTAAGGGGTATGCGTTCGCCGTATTCATCTATCCTTATCATGACAAACTGGCCTGCCAGTGCCTTTCGCGCAACAAAAGGCGCCTCTAACTCCATCTTAAAAATCCGCGGCGCTATATTCTTATTTGAAATTATCTTAAACACCTTCCGATCAGCCCCCGGCAATTATCCCTAATCCTTTAAGGGTCAGGTCAGGGTCTATTACATCTACTGTTTCACAGTAAGGCCCTATAGCAGGCGACATGCCTCCTGTTGCTATTACTATGCCCTCCTTACAACATACCTTCTTTATCCTCCGGACTATCCCGTCACACAAACTGCTGAAGCCATAAACCGCACCGTTTATCATGCTCTGGCGCGTTTCTTTTCCGATTATGTAGCCAGGCCTTTTGACGCACACCTTTGGCAGCAGGTATGCCTTTTCATAAAGCGCGTTTAGAGATATCTCAACTCCGGGCGCGATCGCACCGCCCAGATATTCCTTATGCCTGTTTACGACATCTATTGTTATGGCTGTGCCAAAATCCACGACGATAGATTCTCCTCCGTGCAATTCATAGGCAGCCCTGGCATTGACAAGCCTGTCCTGGCCTACCTCGTTAGGGTCTCTATATAAATTCTTGACCCCGCTGTCAATATCTCTGCCAACAACCAGAATCTTTTTATAACCCAGCCTCTTAATAGCTTTTCTGATATTCTTCAAGACAGGCGGCACAACGCTAACCACAATAATTTTTTCTATTTCCTTTAAGTAAGCCTCGAGCTCCTTGGCATACTGAGCCCCTGGAAAAGCAGCATACGTTTGGATCCTGAATGACTTCCTTAAATGCCTGCCTTCAAAGACACCGTTGTTAATAGTCGTATTGCCTATATCAATCGCAAGTAACATACCTAGTACACTGTAAAATTAGTTTTTAGCGGAAAAACTGTCGTCTTGAACAATAGAAAATAGAAATTAGACCGTCCGCCATACATATTGGCGGACTCTGTGCGCTGTCCTATTAAAAATTAATTTGACAGCGCACTAGACGAGCTACCTCACCATTGTCACGTCTCCAGCTAAAACCCTTTCCTGGAGACCTGAGTCTAACCGCAATATCAAAGCGCCCTCCTCGTCAACGTCCACTACGTGGCCTGATACAGAAGTGTTATGATACTCTATACAGACCATCCTGTCAAGGACCGATGAAATCCTCTTGTAGTCCTTAATAATATCAGGCCGGCCTCCCTCTTTAAAAATCTTATAATATCGATCCAGGCCTTTAAAAATTTCTTTTACAAAATCCAGCCTCAAGACCTTTGCGCCTTTCTCTGCCAGAAGAGATGTCGCGCCCTCAGGCAAAAGTTCCTTCTTTGTATTTATATTAATGCCTATCCCCACTATTACATAATTAATCTTATCTATTTCGCCATTCAGCTCTGTCAAAATTCCGCACACCTTTTGCCCGTTGAGCAGGACGTCGTTTGGCCACTTGATAAAGGCTGATAAGTCCAGCTCTTTCCTGATTGTCTTTGCGACGCTGAGCGACGATAAGAGGGTTATAAGAGAAACTTCTCTCGGCAGAATTTCAGGCCTCAATATCACAGAAAAATACGCGCCTTTACCTTTAGGAGAAACCCACTTTCTCCCCAGCCTGCCCCGGCCCTTTGTCTGGTACTCAGCAATTACCACAGTGCCCTCAGACTCTCCTGACGCAGCAAGTTTGTGCGCTGCATCATTGGTTGAATCTATCTCATCATAAGAATAGATCCTGGCCCCTATTACCTCTGTATTCAGCTGCCACGAAAGCTCAATGCCTGTCAGCCTGTCAGGAGCCGACAATAACCTGTAGCCGAGATGAGGGGATGCCTCTATCTCGTACCCATCTCTACGAAGTTTTTCAATATGTTTCCATATTGCAGTTCTTGAAATGCCAAATACCCTGCTCAACTCCTCGCCCGAAACATGGCTATCCTTCTGCCTCTTAAAAAAATATAACATCTTATCGTCTATCTCTATCATGCTATACCTATCTTAACTTCACATTTTAAGCATTGCTTAAAATGTGAAGTTATTCTGTCCAAGGCTTAGCCTCGGTTCATCTTCTCAGTTCTCTTATCCTGTCCCTGAGCTCTGCAGCACGCTCAAACTGCAGGTTTCTCGCGCAAAGTCCCATTTCCCTCTGCAATTCTGCTATGAGCGTATCGGTCTCATACTCTTCTTTGGTCTGGCAAGCTGCCGTAAACACAATATCATCTGCCTTCTTAGCCAGCTCAATGCCATCCTTTATGGCCTTCTCAATTGACTTAGGCGTAATATTATGGGCCTTATTAAACTCTAACTGCCTCTCCCTGCGCCTATTGGTTTCTTTAATTGCTTTTTTCATAGACTTAGTTATGGTGTCGGCGTACATCACAACCTGGCCGTCTATGTTGCGCGCTGCCCTGCCGGCTACTTGAATAAGAGAGGTCTCAGACCTTAAAAAACCCTCTTTGTCCGCATCCAAAATAGCTACCAATGATACCTCTGGAAGATCCAGCCCCTCGCGTAATAAATTTATGCCTACGAGGCAGTCAAATTCTTTTCGCCTCAAGTCCTGCAGAATCTCTACCCTATCAATAGTGCCTATCTCTGAATGTATGTATCTTACCTTTAACCCCGCCTCCTTAAAATATGAAGCAAGGTCTTCTGCCATTCTCTTGGTCAATGTAGTCACGAGCACCCTCTGACCCCTATCAGCCCTTTGCTTAATATTGGCAACAAGATCCTCTATCTGGCCTTCAGTGGACTTTAAAATAATCTCAGGGTCGATGAGCCCGGTCGGCCGTATGAGTTGTTCAACGACCTGGCCTGAATTTTGCAATTCATAATCTGAAGGCGTAGCTGAAACAAATATTGCTTCTTTAATCAGCTCCATGAATTCTCCAAAGTTTAATGGCCTGTTATCCAAGGCAGACGGAAGTCTAAAGCCATAATCAACCAGAACCTGTTTCCTGGCCCTATCGCCGTTAAACATCCCCTTTAATTGCGGTACCGTAACGTGAGACTCGTCTATAATCGTAAGAAAATCATGGGGAAAATAATCTAAAAGGCAATATGGCCGAGACCCGGGGGCTCGGCCGCCAATATGTCTTGAATAATTCTCTATGCCGCTGCAGAAACCCATCTCTCTTAGCATCTCTATATCATAATGCGTCCGTGACTCAAGCCTCTGTGCCTCCAATAACTTATTTTGAGATTTCAGCTCTCTGAGCCTTTGTTCTAACTCTATCTCTATTGAGGCGATGGCCGCCTCCAATCTGTCTTTTGTAGTTACAAAATGCTTGGCAGGGTAAATACTAACCTTATCAATAGACCGCAATATCTCGCCTGTCAAGGGTCTTATCTCACAAATCTTTTCTATCTCGTCTCCGTAAAAATAGAGCCTGAGAGCGGTCTCTTTATATGCCGGAAATATCTCTACTAACTCACCTCTTACCCTGAAACAACCCCGCTTAAAATCAATATCATTTCTCAGATAATGTATATTTACAAGCGCAGACAAGAGGTCAGCCCTCTTGATCGTATGGCCTGTCTCCAAAAATAGCAGCAGGTCTTTATAATCGCCTGGGGACCCTAATCCGTATATGCACGACACGCTCGCCACTATTATTACATCGCGCCTGGACATCAGGGCGCTGGTTGCCGAAAGCCTTAGCCTATCTATATTTTCGTTAATAGACGCGTCTTTTTCTATATATGTGTCTGTCTGGGGGACATATGCCTCAGGTTGGTAATAGTCGTAATAACTTACAAAATACTCAACCGCATTATTGGGAAAAAACTCCTTAAACTCACTGTAGAGCTGTGCGGCCAATGTCTTATTGTGCGATATAACCAGGGCCGGCCTCTCTAGTCCGGCAATTACATTTGCCATTGTAAATGTCTTGCCGCTCCCTGTCACCCCCAGCAGGGTATGAAATCTAATGCCTCTTCTCAATCCCTTTACTAATTTATCAATGGCCTCCGACTGGTCCCCTTGCGGCTTAAACGAGCTCACTAATTTAAAATCTGACATATAACAGGGAAATCCCCTCTCTTAACTTCACATTTTCTGCAATGCTTATTTTGTGAAGTTAGGTTTTTTGCGCCTTGTTCTTTTTACCTGTAAATCTCTAATGAAAAGTCAATTGACGGTGCTGAATGGGTAAGAGAACCTATTGAAATCCTATCAACGCCTGTCTTGGCAATGTCTGAAACATTATCTAATTGAACGCCGCCTGATGCCTCTATCAATTGCCTTCTGGCAGCCGGGCCTTGAGAGTTTCTCATTTTTACAGTCTTTCTAATGTCCTCTAACTTCATATTATCTAACATTATAATATCCGCACCTGCCTCAAGGGCCGCTCGAAATTCTGTCAGATTCTCAACCTCTGCCTCAATGTCTTTATATCCTTTTTCTCTTGCCTTCTTAATAGCATCTTTAATAGCCCCTTCTCTCCCAGCTTCTGACTTCCAGCTTCGCGCCTCTATATGATTATCCTTAATTAGAATTCCATCCCAGAGGTCCATCCTATGATTAGACCCCCCTCCAACGCAAACTGCATATTTATCTAAAATCCTCAAGCCAGGCATAGTCTTTCTGGTATCAAAAATCTTCGCCTTTGTTCCTTTAATCCTATCTACAAATTCACGCGTTAATGTAGCTACCCCAGAAAGTCTTCCGAGAAAATTCAAAACCGTCCTTTCGGCCGTCAAAATATTTCTAACATAACCGCTGAGAGAAAGCACCTTTTTGCCTTTCTTAACTCTATACCCATCACTATATAAAGGCCTGAAGATAATCCTCTCGTCTACAACGTTAAAAATCCATTTTGCAACATCAAGACCGGCAAGGACGGAATCCTCTCCTGAAACAACATCTGCCAGCATAATCTCATCCTTCTCAAAAACTACCTGACTTGTAACATCGCCTCTAGCCATGTCTTCTTCCAGGGCACTCATTATTATCGGGAGGACCTTTTCCTTTTTAAGTCTCATAAACTCTTTAAGGTTTCCTGCAACCTTTTTATCTGATGGGTTAAGTTTTGACTCTTTTCTCTCTCGATTTCTATTACGTCCTTCGGTGCCTTAGTAATAAAATTGTGGTCATCGAGCTTCCTTTTGCTGAAATTCAATTGCGCCTCAAGGTCCTGCATCTTTTTTGACAGCCTGGCCTTTTCTGCGCCAATATCAATAACCCCCTCCAATGGAATAAACATGTTAAAACCTTCAAGTATAGACGTCGCACAATGCCCTGGCCTCTTTACGTCTTTAGAGATTATCAATTCTTCCAGGTGCGCAAGATTCCTGATATAATCAGTGCCTCCTTCTAAATCTCTTTCTCCGTTTTTCTTTAAAGGCGCAAGATAGGCCCTTAACTTTTTAGAATAAGGTATATCCATGTCGGAACGGATATTTCTTATGCTAACTATAATCTCCTTGATCGTCTCCATCCTGCGCTCTATGCCCTTTTGAATAAAGAGTTTATTTGAGACAGGCCACCCTTCCACCATTATGCTCCCCTTACCTCTCATACCTTGCCACACTGCCTCTGTTACAAACGGCATAAAAGGATGCAAGAGCTTCAGGGATGTTTCAAGGACATATATCAAAACCTCACCGCTCTTTGCTCTATGCCCTTTGCCCTTTGCTATTATATCTGGTTTCACCATCTCCACATACCAGTCGCAGAACTCATGCCAGAAGAAGTCATAGATGATAGACTCGCCGTCATTAAATCTGTAATTCTCCAGGGCCTCTGTAACAGCAGTTATAGTTTTGTTTATCTTACTCAAGATCCATTGGTCGGCGAGGTTTAAATCGCCCCTCACCCAACCCTCTCCCCATTGGGGAGAGGGTAATGGTGAGGGGATATTCATCATCACAAAGCGCGAGGCATTCCAAATCTTATTGGCAAAATTTCTTCCGATTTCAAATTTCTCCATTGAGAGAAACACATCCTGTCCTGTTGCAGTTATAGCTATAATGCTGTAGCGCAGGGCATCTGCGCCAAACTCGTCTATTATATCTATCGGGTCAATGATATTCCCTAAAGACTTTGACATCTTTTTTCCTGTCAAATCCCTGACAGTGCCGTGAATATACACATGCTCAAAGGGGATCTCTGCCATGAACTCAATACCAGCCATTATCATCCTTGCAACCCAGAAAAACAATATCTCAGGCGCAGTAACCAGCACAGAGGTAGGGTAGAAATACTCAAGGTCCTTCGTCTTTTCAGGCCAGCCAAGGGTAGAGAATGGCCACAGCCAAGAGGAAAACCACGTATCTAAAACATCCTCATCCTGATAGATATCCGTCCCTCCGCATAGAGGGCATTTCTCAGG
>CAYZNX010000048.1:7154-8475 GCA_964479825.1 uncultured Planctomycetia bacterium
TGCCCCCACCATATCTGCCTCGATATGCACCAGTCGCGTATATTCTCCATCCAGCTTAGATATACCCTGGTCCATCTCTTTGGATAAAATTTAATCCTTCCTTCTTTTACCGCTTGAATTGCCGGCCCTGCAAGCGCCTTCATTTTAACAAACCACTGGAGCGACAGATACGGTTCTATTACAGAGTAGCATCTGTAACAATGTCCAACCGCATGGCGATGCGGTTCTATCTTTAACAGCAATCCTTTAGCGTCTAATTCTTTTACAATAAGTTCTCGCGCCTCAAATCTATCCACCCCTCTAAATGACCCGGCGTTTTCATTCATGGTCCCATCGGGAGACATGACCTTTATGGGCTGAAGTTTGTGCCTTTTTGAAATCTCAAAATCATTTGGGTCATGGGCTGGCGTTACCTTGACAGCGCCTGTGCCAAATCTTTTATCAACGAATCCGTCTGCGATTATCTCCAATTCGCGTTCGATTATCGGCAATATTATTTTTTTTCCTACAAGCTCCTTATATCTCCTGTCCCTTGGATTGACTGCAACAGCAACGTCACCAAGCATGGTCTCAGGCCTTGTCGTCGCCACAACTATCCCTCTCTGGTCTTTGCTCTTTGCTCTTTGCTCTTTAAACGGGTACCTCACATAATACAGCTTCCCTTCGACATCCATGTGCGGCGCCTCTTCATCAGACAACGCTGTCTGGCACCTCGGGCACCAGTTAATAATGTAATTCCCTCTATAAATAAGGCCTTTGTTGTAAAGCCGAGCAAATGCCTCCAACACAGCCTCTGAAAGGCCGCTGTCCATGGTAAAACGAGTCCTCTGCCAGTCACACGAAGAACCTAACCTCTTTAACTGACTGATAATAGTATTCCCATATTGCTCGCGCCATCTCCAGACCTCCTCTATAAACTTCTCCCTCCCAAGCTGCTGTCGCGTTATGCCTTTTGCGGCCAGGTCTTTCTCCACTACATTCTGCGTGGCAATCCCAGCGTGATCAGTGCCCGGCACCCAAAGACTCACAAAGCCCTGCATCCTCCTCCAGCGAATCAAGATGTCCTGCAAGGTATTATTCAAGGCATGTCCCATGTGTAAAATACCAGTAACATTGGGCGGCGGGATTACAATGGTAAAGGGCCTGCTGGAACAAGAGGGCCCAACATGAAAAGACCCTGCCTGTTCCCATCCTGCATAAATAGGCCCTTCGCATTCCTTTGGGTTATATCTGGACGGAATATCTTTCATAGGCACATATGCGGGAAGAGCTCAGAGTCTCATTGCTAATTTCACATTTTCTGCAATGCTTATTTTGTGAA
>CAYZNX010000049.1:0-8406 GCA_964479825.1 uncultured Planctomycetia bacterium
GCTAAAAACTAATTTTACAGTGTACTAGTATGCTTAATAGCATAATTGCTTCAACTATACTTTTTATCACGCTTTATTTTGTCATCACAGAAAAGATAGACAGGGTGATAGCTGTATTGTGCGGCGCGCTTTTGATGCTAATATTTGGCATGGCTATGAGATTTTATTCTCAAAAAGAAGCCCTTATGGCAATAGATTTCAATACCCTGGGGCTTCTTGCAGGCATGATGATTATAGTTTCAATACTTAGAAAGACAGGATTTTTTACATACCTTGCCATAAGCATTGCCAAGTTTTCAGGAGGAAGGCCATGGTTACTCATGGCCTTTTTGAGCCTATCTACGGGTTTTATCTCGATGTTAGTTGATAATGTGACTACGATTATTATAGTAGGGCCGGTATCGATCCTTGTTTGCGATATCTTGGGCATTACGCCTTTACCGATCCTGATGGCAGAGGTATTGCTGTCTAACATAGGAGGTGTAGGGACCTTGATAGGGGATCCGCCTAATATACTAATCAGTTCTGCGAGCGGTTTTAGTTTCAACGATTTTTTAATCCATCTTTTTCCTACTACTGTTTCAGCGATGGTCTTGTCTATCTTTGTCCTGAGGGTAATCTATAAAAAGTATCTTTCAGAAAAACCTAGGAATTTCCAGGCTGTTTTGAATATAGAAGCACGGAGGGCAATCAAGGACCATGGCGGCATGCTAAAGAGCTTGCTTGCCCTGGGTGTGACATTTACATTATTTTTTCTTCATGATAGGTTAGGGCTTTACCCTTCATTTATAGCGCTGATTGGCGCAGGCCTGGCATTTTTATTATTAAGGCCTAATCCAGAAGAGATATTCCGCGATGTTGAGTGGCCTATCCTGGTATTCTTTGCTTGTTTTTTTGTGATAGTCGGCGGTCTGGATAAGACAGGCATATTGTCCCAGCTGGCAAAAAAGACAGCTGTATTTAGAGGGCCTGATATAAGGCTTTACAAGGCATTGCTGTTATGGTTCTCTGGAATGCTGACCTCTCTAATAGGCAGTGTGCCGTTTACCATGGTTATGATCCCTGTTGTGCAAAAGCTTATCAGGTTAGGTATAGGCGACAACTCTTTATGGTGGGTCCTTGCTTTGGGCATAGGGTTTGGCTGCAATGCGCTGCCCACAAGCTCACCAGCTGGTATTTTAGGCATTTCCATTAGCAGGAAATCCAGAAGCCCTATAGATACTAAAATCTGGTTTTACTCAGGCACAATTATAAGCGCAGTCTCTCTTATCTTTGTAACTATCTTAATACTCACAGGACTTTTTTAGTCCAATATGGCATTCAGGTTTATCTTTGCACCTTTTTCATTCATTTATCTTATTATAGTATGTGTACGGGGTGTTTTTTATAAATTTCATATTCTCAAAGAACATCCTCTCGATACCAGGGTAATAAGCATCGGCAATATCACATGGGGCGGGACAGGAAAAACCCCGGCGGTTGTGTTCATATCCCAGATGCTCCTAAAGGGAGGCAAGAGAATCGCCATTCTCACTAGGGGCTACGGACAGGATGAGCATAAGTTGGTCTCGAGCTTAGCGCCAGGTGTCCCTGTTTTAGTAGGCAGGGACAGGGTGAAGACCGGAAATGAGGCCATAAAAAAATATTCTCCGGACACCCTTTTGCTGGACGACGGATTTCAATATAGAAGGCTTAAGAGAGATTTGGACATTGTTTGCGTAGACGCCACAAATCCATTTGGCAACGGTTGGATTATACCTGCAGGATCGATGCGCGAGTCTTTATCGAGCCTTAAAAGGGCAGATATTTACTTGATTACAAAAGTAGATTTAGCGGATAATGAGAATTTGAATAATTTAGAAACCAAGCTGAAAAAAATAAGCCCCGAGTCAGTGATTGTAAGATCTATTCATAAGGCACAGCATTTTTATAAGCTTTCCAGTGACCAACTCGTGGATGTTGAGGCGTTAAAGGAGAGAGATATAGTATTATTTTCAGCGATTGGCAATCCAGCCGCATTTGAGAAAACTATTTTAAATCTCGGATTGAAATTCAAGAGGCATTTTATTTTTCGGGATCACTATTTGTATAAAAAGAAAGATTTAGATAAAATAACCAGTTATAGCGACCAAAATCAAATTGATACTATAATAACTACAGAGAAGGATGCTATAAAATTATCACGATTCACGATTCACGATTCACGATTCACGATTTTATGCATCAGACTCGAGATTACAGACAATGAAGAAGGACTCTATAATAGACTTTTTGGGATTTATAGTAGTTAAACTATCCAGCCTTATTTTATGCTGCATGCCATTAAGGCCAGCCCTCTGTATAGCAAGGCGGTTTGGTGATATTGCATATCTTGTAAATTCTAAACGGCGCTCAATAGCTTATTCAAATCTGAAGTCGGTATTTCCTGAAAAAGATGCAAGCGAGAGAAATAGTATCCTGAGAAGTCATTTTAGAAACCTGGGCATGAGCATTGTGGAACTCCTGAAGTTTCCAGCTATGGCTAAGGGGTATTTAGAACGGCATGTGTGTATTAAAGATGCAGATAGGATTAAGGATGCGCTTAGGATGGGCAATGGGGTTATATTATTGACTGCACACTTTGGAAACTGGGAGCTTGCGTCTCTTGCGGCGAGTTACAGGGGTTATAGTATGTCTGTTTTTGCCAGGGAACAAAGATACGCAAGACTTAATAACCTCTTGAATAAATATAGAGAGATGTCAGGTTGCAGGGTTATTGCAAAGGGGTTTTCAGCAAGAGAGATAATAAAGGCGCTAAGGGCCAATGGAATTGTAGGCATGTTGTCAGACCAGGACGCTGGTTCTAATGGGGTATTTGTTGATTTCTTAGGCAGGCCCACATCTGTAGCTACAGGCGTTATAGCCTTTAGCCAAAAGACAGGCGCGGTTGTTCTTCCTTCTTATGTGTGGCGGGAGCGATACGATAGGCACGTAGTCCAGATAGGAGAACCATTGACGTTTGTTAACACAGGAGATCCAGATAGAGACGTGAGGTTTAATTTAAAAAAGGCCACAGACATTCTCGAAGATTATATAAGAAGATACCCGGACCAGTGGTTATGGTCGCACAAAAGGTGGAAGACTACGCCTCAACGCACCGTATTGGTTTTGACAGATGGAAAGGCAGGCCATATTAATCAATCAATGGCAGTTGCAGAGATGATTGAAGGGGCGTTAGGTTCTAAACTAAAGTCTCACGGCATAAAAGAGCCACCTATCGTTAAAATCCATGTCGTAGAATTAAGGTTTAAAAATAAATTTTTGAGGGCCGTTATGGATATCTGCAGTATTTTCGCCGGGAGGAGATGCCAGGGGTGTTTACGTTGCCTGAGGCCATGCCTTAAAAAAGATTCATTTATGAATATCAAGAGTAGATACGCTGATATAATCATCTCATGCGGGGCCAGCACAGTTGGCACAAATATATTTTTAAAATATGAGAATAATGCTAAAAATATTATTATAATGAGGCCTGGTTTGGGCCGCAGTAAAAGATTTAATCTGGTCATCCTGCCAAGGCATGACGAGCCCGGAAGACTTAGTTCCAATATGTTGGTTACCCAGGTTGCGCCTAATAAGGTTAGAGAAGGGCTGATAGAACATGATGCCTTACGGACCACGCCTGTCCGCCGAGGCCTTGGCGAAGGCGGAAATAACGGCATAGGCCTACTTATTGGCGGGGATGCGAAAAATTTTAGGTTGGAGGAAGATACTGTTGATAGGGTAGTGGAAGGCGTTTTGATGATAGCTGAAGAGACAGACCGCGACATATTTATTTCAACATCCAGAAGGACTTCAAGAGAGATTAGTTCTTCTTTAAAAGAGAAATTAGGCAATAATAAAAGGTGTAGATTGCTTGTGATAGCCAATGAAAAGAATATAGAGGATGCTGTGCCGAGGATATTTGGCCTAAGCGAGGTGATATTGGTATCTTCAGATAGCGTCTCTATGATTTCCGAGGCAGTGAGTTCAGGTAAATATGTGGTTGTTTTTGGGGCCAAGGGTCAGGGGCCAGGGGTCAGGTGTAAACATAAAAGATTTCTTGAGAATTTAGAGAAGGCAGGATTTTTAAAAACTGCTGCACCCCATGAGATTCATGATACATTAAAAGAAATTTTTATAGAAAAACCAATGCTGAAGAAATTAGACGATAGAGATAGGATCGCAGAAAGATTGCGGACTATTATTTAACAAAGGTTACCAGTGAATATTTTACAAATCCTGCCAAGTCTGGATGTGGGCGGCGTAGAGACAGGAACAGTTGACCTATCACGGGAATTGGTCAAGCAGGGCCATAAGGTTATTGTTGTGTCTAATGCCGGCAAGATGGTTAAGGACCTATCAGAGACTGGGGCAAGGCATATAAGGTTACCGGTGCACGAGAAGTCATTGCTTACAGTGCTAAGGATGATTAAAAGGTTGGAGCTTATTATAAAGGATGAGCGCATAGATATTGTGCATGCGCGCTCAAGGGTGCCTGCCATAATTGCATTTTTTGCATCAAGACGGACAAAGGCTGTTTTTATAACTACTGCGCACGGTTATTATTCAACTCACCCCTTAAGCCGCATAATGGGTTGGGGCAGGTTTGTAATAGTCGCCTCTACCATTATAGGACGGCATATGATTGAGGATTTTGACGTGCCTCGTCATAGAATAAGATTTATCCCGAGAGGCGTTGATCTGGATAAATTTAGATTTACACCGATAGATGCGTCTTGTCATAAGACAGAATACAGGATAGGTATTGTCGGCAGGATTACGCCTATAAAAGGCCATGTATTTTTTTTGCAGGCAATTGCAAGGGTAGTGCGCATATTCCAGAACGTGAAGATATTGATTATAGGCGATGCCCCAGGGGATAAACCCGAATACTTAGGGAATCTAAAGGCCCTTGTAAAAAGACTTGAGATAGGGCGTTTTGTAGAGTTTTTAGGAACTCGCCAGGATATACCCAGGGTGATGTCTGAGCTTGACCTATTAGTGCTTCCTTCACTGGGCCAAGAGGCATTTGGCAGGGTTATTATTGAAGCTGGCGCTTCAGGTGTCCCTGTTATTGCTACGCGTTTAGGCGGCGCAGTGGATATCATAGAGAATGAAAAGACAGGTATTCTTGTGAAACCCGGGGATATCGTGGAACTAGTAGATTCCATAGTAAGATTGCTGAAGGATAGGGGTCTTGCAAGAAATCTTGCGGCAGAGGCCAGGATGAAGGTTGAGAGGGAATATAGCCTTGAGCGCATGACAAATGATACAATAAAACTCTACCGAGAGGCGGTTGATGTTCAGAGGATTTTAGTGATAAAGATAGGCGCCATAGGAGATGTTATACTTTCAGTACCCAGCCTCAGGGTAATTCGGAATAATTATCCAAAGGCATTTATCAGTGTACTTATAGGCGATAAGTCGAGGCATGTATTAAAAAGATGCCCTTATATAGATGATATTATTATCTATGAAAGAAAAGGAAAGGGCATATCTTTAACAGGGTTAATTAATATCTCTGGCGTTATAAGGAAACAGGCCTTTGATATTTCCATAGATTTACAGAACAACACAAAGAGCCATCTTGCAGCATGGCTGGGCTCGGTGCCCAGGAGATATGGTTATGACAATCGCAAGTTTGGATTTTTGCTGAATAACGGGTTGAGATATTTGAGGATTGGTGCCGGGCCTTGCGAGGAACAGTTCAGGATACTTAAAAAGGCAGGTATTGATACTATAGGCGCGTCAAGACGTTTAGAGATGTGGCCCAGCAAGGAGGATTTTACGTATATAGACGATTTCTTGAAAAATGAATGGGTAGGCGAAGGCCAGGTATTAGTTGGTATAAATATAGGTTGCAGCTGGGCAACTAAGAGGTGGCCGTTAAAGTGTTTTGCAAGGCTTTCTGACATGCTCTCAGAGAGAGATATAAGGGTCGTAGTTACTGGTTCAAGGGAGGAGACAGCCCTTTATAAGGGATTTAGCGAAATGACACGTTCCAAGATTATAAATGCAGTTGGCAGGACGAGTATTACGCAGCTAGCGGCATTGATAAAGAAGTGCAGGGCATTTGTTACAGGGGACAGCGCACCTATGCACATTGCCTCAAGCATGGATGTTTATTGCGTTAGCTTGTTTGGGCCTACTGATCCCAGGAGGCATGTTGAGCCCACTGAAAAGGGGGTCGTCATATATAAGGAATTAAGTTGCTCGCCCTGCTATAAGAGCGATTGTAAAAATGTCAAGTGCATGGAGAAGATTACCGTTGAGGAAGTATTTAAATTGGTGATGGAGAGGATTGTAACATAGCGTTATGAAGATATTGCTTCTCACAACCCATCTCAATATCGGCGGAGTAGGTACATATACTGTTTCGCTGGCAAAGGCGCTAAAGGCAAAAGGAGAAGAGGTATTTGTCGCCTCATCAGGGGGCATCCTTGTATCCAGCTTGACAACGGCAGGCATTTCCCACATAAAGATTGGCGTAAGAACCAAGTCTGAAGTGAGCCCAAAAATTTTTAAGGCAGTCTTTGAGCTTTGTAATATTGTTAGAAAACTGGATATAGATGTTATACATGCCCAGACCCGGGTTACTCAAGTTGCAGGGTTTTTTGTGTCAAGGTTATGTAAGAAAGGATTTGTTACAACCTGCCACGGTTTCTTTAGAAAAAACCTGGGGAGGGTTTTATTCCCTGCCTGGGGCGACAGGGTGATAGCCATAAGCGAGGCGGTTCAGGGACATCTGATAGATGATTTTGATGTGGAGAAGAAAAAGATAGTTTTAATATATAACGGCATAGATGCGGAGAGGTTTCTTAGAGATCTGTCGCAGCAAGAAAAGGAAGGATTAAAAGATAGGTTTGGCATAAGAAAAGACTATTCTATTATTGGGACAATCTCCAGATTTACTCAAGACAAGGGGTATGATGTTCTTTTGCGTGCGATGCCCGGTATCCTAAAAGAAAAACCAAATGTGCAGCTTGTTCTTGTCGGAGATGGCAAGGAGCGCAGTAAGACAATAGGATTGGCTGAGAGGCTCAATCTCTCAGACAGCGTAATATTTATCAAATCTCAGTTAAATACCGCCAGTATATTATCTATCATAGATGTATTTATGTTTACTCCTAAAAGGAGAGAGGGTCTGGGGATAGCCCTGTTGGAGGCATTGGCATCTGGTAAGCCAGTTGTCGCTACAAAGGTAGGCGGCGTATCCAGCGTTGTCAGCGATGGCGTAAATGGATTTTTGGTAGAACCTTCCAGGCCTGAACTTCTTGTCGAACCCACTGTAAAATTACTTAAGGATAAGGAACTTTATAAGGCCATGTCACAGGCAGCAAGAGAGATAGCCATACAGAAATTTTCTATTAATGGCATGGCAGAGAGGGTGTTAACCATATATAAAGAAGTTACAAGTTAATGATGGGTAAATTCCAAATCACAAATCACAAATTACATCTAAACCAAAAAACCGAAAAACTAAAAAACGTAAAAACAAAATGTTTTTCGGTTCTTAAGTTTTTCCGTTTTTCCGTATTTTTGTCTGTTGTTTTAATTATAGTTATAACTAGTTTTATATGGGCAAGAAAACAGTACGTAGTCCCTATAATCATGTATCATAAGATAGACGAGGATTCCGCTTTTTCTAAACTGAGCGTTTCTCCCGAGGGTTTCAAGAGGCAGATGCAATTTTTAAAAAAACATAACTATAATGTGGTATACCTTGAGGATCTGCCAGGCCTGCTGAGAGCAGGCAAGGTGCCCCGCAGGACGATTGCTATTACCTTTGATGACGGCTATGAAAATAATTACACAAATGCATACCCTGTTTTAAAAGAGTTTAACCTTCCAGCTACTATTTTTATAGTGCCTGTACTCATAGGAATCGAGGGATATTTATCATGGGATGAGGTTATTGAGATGTCAGAGAGCGGAATTATAGATATCGGCAGTCACACGATGACGCATGCGTATCTGCCAGATTTACATGAAGAGAAACTGGATTCAGAGATATTTGATTCTAAACGCGCGATAGAAGGCCACATAAGAAAGGTGGTTACATCCTTCAGCTATCCCTTGGGACATTTTAATACTCACATTAAAGATAAGGTAAAAAGAGCAGGCTATAAGATAGCAGTTTCTACTAACCCTGGCAAGGCCTACCCTAAGCATGATATATTTGCAATGAAACGACTGCGTATCTCACATACCTCAGATAATCTATTTGTATTCTGGATTGAGACATCAGGATTTTACACGTGGATCAAAGAACACAGAGATGAGGATTGAATTAAGGTTAGGCTTTCCAGCGTAGCAGGTTTTGGGGCTTTTTTTAGACGAGCGGGCATGGTGTCCGCCGCGCTTTTTGGCGGACGAGCGAGGCTA
>CAYZNX010000050.1:0-8192 GCA_964479825.1 uncultured Planctomycetia bacterium
ATATAAGATTACACAGATAAAGACGTAAGAAGACAATCTGTGTAATCATATAGCTTAACTTCACAAAATAAGCATTGCAGAAAATGTGAAATTAGGACAGCGCCCGAAAGGGTGCTCTATGCTTTCCTATACTGCGAGTAAATATGTAGCCAAGGACATGCCATGTCTCTTATTACCTTGATTCCATGAAATCTCTAAACTAACTTCATTAAGATTGACTTCCTCTATTTCTAAGACATCCAAATTCCAGGAAAATCTACTATCTGGACTGGTAAATACGCCATTTGTTGAACCAGGCTCTAGGTTGGAATTTGAGATTTCATAAATCTTCTCTTCAAGAAGCAGGCCTGCTTTAAAATAATCCTCTGATAATTTTAATGCCTTTATAGATCGGGTAAAAGAATTCAATATCAACACAAATCCTATAGAAAGTATGGCAATACTAACCATCACCTCCATCAACAAAAACCCTTTATCCCTATTCCTCCCAGTTTGTAACATCATCTCCTCCGCCCTCTGAAGCATCGGGCCCATAAGAATAAAGATCATAATCAGGATTATGGTCACCAGGGGACCTGTATAGGTACGGGTTCCCCCAGGGGTCTTCTGGTTTTCTCTTGAGATACGGTCCTTTCCAATTCGTAGCCTGACCAGATTTTGTCTTCAGGGCGCTCAATCCCTCTTCTGTCGTAGGGTATCTGCCATTATCCAGTTCAAATAAATCAAGGGCCACAGAGATATTAGCAAGGATATCTGCCTTGGCTGCAGAGACCCTTGCCTCTTCTGAGCGGCCCACTAATCTAGGCACTACCATAGAAACAAGGACACCTATAATAATTACAACCAGCATGAGTTCTATTAATGTGAAACCTTTAGTCCTGCTCATGATTACCCCCCCTCGTAGCTAAGAGCTAAGAGCATAGAGCTTAGAGTATGTCTATTGCTGTAATTTTTTACTCTTTGCCCTTAGCTCTTTGCTCTATGCTCTTTGCTCTATGCTAATGCGCTGTCAGCGATATCTGGAACACTGGCAAAAGCATTGAAATCACAACAAAACCTACTATTAAACCCATTACCAAAATCATAGCCGGTTCCAAGAGTGACGATATTATCTTAATCATTCTCTCAGTCTCTATTTCATAACTCTTTGCAACCTTTAAGAGTGTCTTATCCAAAATACCTCCTTGTTCACCTACGTCTATCATGTTTATTAAAAAAGGCGGAAATGAGGTATTCTTTTTTATTGCTGAGCGTAAGCTAGAACCAGCCTTTACATCATTATAAATACTTTCAACCTCTTCTTTTATTATCTCATTATCTATGACATCAGATGTCACTTTCAAAGAATTGAGAATTGGCACTCCATTTCTTAAAAGCGTAGAAAGCGTTCTCGAGAATCTCGCGAGTTCGCTTTTTCCTATCAATGCACCAAATATCGGCAGTTTTAATTTAAAGCTATCTAATGCCTTTTTTGTAACCTTATTTGACCTACCCTTCTTAATGAATAATATTAACCCTGCTGCAAAAATGACCAGCAATATCCAATAAGTTCTTATGAATTGTCCAAGTCCAATAATTATCCTTGTAGTCAGCGGCAAGGCCTGCCCCATCTCGATGAACATATCTGTGAGCCTTGGGATGACGAACCCAATTAAAACAAATATTGTCAGAAAACCTATGCCTGCCATTAATATAGGGTATGAGAGGGCAGCAATAATCTTAGATTTAGCGTCTTCCTGTTTCTCCAAAAAATCACTGATATTGTCCAGGACATCATTCAACATGCTCCCTGCCTCACCTGATTTTACAAGATTTACATAGAGATTTGAAAAAATACGCGGGTGGGCCTTTAGGGATTCGGAAAAGGTGCTGCCATCCTTTATTCTATCTTTTATGTCTGTGATAACTTCTTTAAAACTAAGTATGGATATTTGATTCTCGAGTATATTCAGGGAATCATAAAGCTGAAGTCCCGAATCTAAAAGTTCTGATAACTGCCTTGTGAAATCTGCTATGTCCTTTGTCTTTATGCGCCTTGAAAAAAAAGAGAGCTTATCAGTCTTCTCCTTGGAAAACGTTGACTCTTCCTTGACCCATATAGGATAATAACCATCCTCCATCAATTTATTTACAGCAGCAGTTTCTGATCCTGCTTCAATCCTCCCTTCTAAAACCTCCCCAGGCCCTTTTTTTGCTTTGTAAAGAAAATGTGGCATATCTAATTTAAAGCCTGCAATTAGTTCTCGCCTTCGGCTCGGGAACCCAGCCTTTAGGCTGTCTCTATGATGACACCCTGAAGGGTGGGTTCCTGCGGACCAAGCATGGGATAACTTCACAAAATAAGCATTGCAAAAAATGTGAGTTTTGAACAATAGAAAATCGAAATTAGACCGCAATTGAGCCTTTTTATTTTTTCTATTTTCTATTTTCGATTGCTCAATTGCTCTGTGCGCTGTCCTATCAACAATTAATCTGACAGCGCACTAATCCTCCTCTGTAACCCTTATAACCTCATCTATAGTCGTAAGTCCTTTTTTTACCTTCTCCCATCCATCCATGCGTAGTGTATGCATGCCTAACTCTAAGGCCTTCTTTTTTATCTGGTCAGCCGAGGCCCTTCGAAGAATCATATCTCGAATCTCTTCGCGCATAACTAAAAATTCATATATACCAGTACGGCCCTTGTAACCGCTAAATTTGCAATACTCGCAACCCTTCCCTTCATAAATAGTTACATTGCTAGCACTATCTTCTATCCCGAACTCTTTCAATATCTTCTTATCCAGTTTTTTTTCAACCCTGCATCGTGGACAGGTAAGCCTCACAAGGCGCTGTGCAATAAAACACTCTACGGAACTCGCTGCAAGAAATGGCTCTACGCCCATGTCAAGTAAGCGCGTAATACCCCCTGCTGCATCATTTGTGTGCAATGTGCTAAACACTAGATGCCCTGTCAAGGCAACTCTAATAGTTATCTCTACTGTCTCATAGTCTCTTACCTCGCCTACCATCATAATATCAGGGTCATGTCGAAGCATAGAACGCAACCCTGTTGCAAAATTGAATCCTATTCGAGGATTGACCTGGATCTGGGTTATGCCCTTCAATTGATATTCTATAGGGTCTTCTATTGTTATAATCTTCTTATCCTTGGTATTTATCTTTGAAAGACATGAGTAGAGTGTAGTGGTTTTCCCGCTGCCAGTGGGCCCTGTAACAAAAATAATGCCGTGTGGCTTATATATAAGTCTTTCAAGGATATCCTGGTCAAAAGATGAAAGACCAAGGCTCTCCAAGCTATACAACATCTTACTGCTCAGGAGCCTGATATCCACAGTCTCGCCAAATTGCGTAGGGAGGATAGAAATCCTTAAATCCAACTCCTCCTCGCCCATTTTTATCTTTATCCTCCCATCCTGCGGAAGCCTTCTTTCTGCAATATCAAGATTTGCCATAATCTTTATTCTTGAGACTATAGCAGAATGAAAATATCTTATATCATGCGGAACTGGCATATCATGCAATATCCCATCTATTCTATATCTAAGCCTTAACTCCTCTTGATAAGGTTCGATATGAATATCTGTAGCATTGTCCTTGACTGCCTGCGCTAAAATCTGATTCACAAACTTTATTATAGAGGCGTCCTCAGCAAGGTTTTCTATGTCCTCTGTCTTTGATGCAGGCAATACAATATCCTCAGGTTTGACACTCGCATCTACAATCTCTTCTATTGTCTCAGCACCTATGCCATAGTATTTTTTAATGGCTTCTGATATATCCGATTCGTTTCCTAAAACACCAACTACATCGCACCCCAGGAGCAATTTCAAATCATCTAATGTCCTAACATCCATGGGATCAGTAACTGCTACGGTAAGGGTATTTTTATCGAACTTTACAGGCATCAATTTATAGTGGCAGGCAAACCTGGCAGGGACCTTCTCAATAATACTGGCCTCTATATTAAGTCCTTTTATTCTAACATACGGTATTTTTAACTGCTCGGAGAGAACAGTATACAATTCCCCTTCCCCCATAAAACCTAACCTTACTAAAGTACTTCCGAGAAATTGACCTGTCTTCTGATGCTCCTTCAAGGCAGTGTCTAAATCTTTACGGGACACCAAGCCCTTCTGGATCAATAATTCACCTAAAGGTATTGTTTTCTTAATCGGCATATTAACCAAACAAACAACTTAACTTCACAAATTAAGCAATGCTTTATTTGTGAAGTTAAGTAGAATAAGCCAGGTGTTGATTTAAGTTACAGTCTTTTAACGCATATAGTGGCGTTGTGACCGCCGAAGCCCAGGGAGTTAGAAATGGCAACATTGACACTCGCCTTTCGCGCCTTGTTAGGCACATAGTCAAGGTCGCAATCAGGATCTGGATTTTCGTAGTTTATAGTAGGCGGGATAATACTTCTCTCTATGGCTAAGCAGCACGCTGCGAATTCTATGCCTCCTGCTGCCCCTAAAAGATGGCCTGTCATGGATTTTGTAGATGAGACTGCAATTCTCTTTGAATAATTGCCAAATACCTTTTTTATAGCAAAGGTTTCTATTTTGTCATTCAACTCTGTAGAGGTGCCATGTGCATTGATGTAAGAAACATATTCTGGCCTTATATTCGCATCTTTTAATGCCCTTTCCATGCATTTAGCAGGGCCTTCACCAGAAGGATCAGGGGCTGTCATATGATATCCGTCTCCAGTCATTCCATAGCCAACAACCTCTGCATAGATATGGGCATTTCTCTTGTTTGCGTGCCCGAGCTCCTCTAATATAGCTATTCCAGCACCCTCTGCCATGACAAAGCCATCCCTTTCTTTATCGAACGGCCGGCTTGCCCTTTCGGGTTCCTCGTTTCTGGTTGAAAGCGCCTTCAATGCACAGAAACCTCCGATACCAAGTGTTGTAATACAGCTCTCTGTACCGCCTGTTATCATCACATCTGCGTCTCCATGCTGAATCAGCCTGAAGGCGTCGCCAAGTGCATGTGTCCCTGCTGCGCATGCAGTTGTAGTGCAGGAATTAGGGCCTTTTACATTGAACATAATAGATATATGACCTGAGGCCATATTCACTATAAGCATGGGGATTAGAAATGGAGTTATTCTGGAAGGCCCTCTTTCAATAATTAGCTTATGCTGTTCCTCTATTATCCTCAAGCTGCCTATGCCTGAACCTACTAAAACTCCTATACTGAAAGGATCCTCCCTTGATATATCCAGGCCTGAATCATCAACCGCTTCCTTGGCTGCAGTGACTGCAAACTGTACGAATTTCTCCATACGGCGCAGTTCTTTTTTTGGGATAAACGGGTGAGGCATAAAGTTCTTGACTTCTCCTGCGATGCGTGAATCATAATTAGCGCAGTCAAAAGTAGTCAAGGGCCCAACTCCGCTCTTGCCTTGTATTAGAGAAGTCCAAAACTCTTCTTTACTGTTTCCTACAGGTGAAATTATACCTAATCCTGTAACAACAACCCTACGGCCCATAACATGGACTCCTCCACGCACATGCTGGATAGCCCTTGACATCAAAGATGTCAAGGGCTCTATGCTTTCCTGTACTGTAAAAAAGTAAAGAGTAAAAAGATGTTTTTCTCTCTACTCTCTACTCTAAATCGCTACCCTAAAAACCTGATTATTCCTTGTTTCCTACCTTTTCTTCAATGTATTTAATAGCATCCCCCACAGTAGCAATCTTTTCAGCGTCTTCATCCGGGATCTCAGTGCCAAATTCCTCTTCAAGCGCCATAACCAGCTCTACAGTATCAAGTGAATCAGCTCCTAAGTCATCCATAAAAGAAGCCTCTGGGGTTACCTCCTCTGGTTTTACTCCGAGCTGCTCTGCTATTATAGACTTTACTTTTTCTGCAACTGCCATCGTATCCCTCCTCAAATGGACAAGTGAGTTACTAGAGTTACTTGGGTTATTGGGCTATCAACTCTATAACCCTATAACTCTATAACCCTATTAACTCTATAACCCTATTAACTCCCTTACATCAACATGCCGCCATCTATCTGAATTGCCTGACCAGTTATATATGAAGAGCTCTCGCTCGAAAGAAACAAGGCAAGATTAGCCACATCCTTTGGCGTCCCAAATCTTGCAAGAGGGATAGCAGAAAGCATCCTTTTCTGAATATCCTCCGGCAGCCTGTCTGTCATCTCTGTTTTTATGAAGCCCGGCGCTATTGCGTTAACCGAGACCCCGCGAGGAGCCAACTCCTTTGCTATGCTTTTTGTAAGCCCTATTATTCCGGCTTTAGAAGCTGAATAATTCGCCTGGCCGGCATTACCCATTATGCCAATGATCGAAGCAAGATTAATAATCTTTCCAAAGCGCTGCTTTAGCATAACCCTTGACGCTGCTTTCGTGCATATAAAGCAACCTTTTAGATTAACAGATATAACCTTATCCCAGTCTTCTTCTGACATCCTGAGGATAAGATTGTCTTTTGTTATGCCAGCATTGTTTATAAGTATATCTAATTTCTTAAATTTGTCAAGAATTTTATCCACCATGTCCTGAACCTGTTTTAGGTCAGTAACATCTGTTTTAAATGCAATACATTCACGGCCTGAATCTCGAATCTCTTTAGCGGTCTGCTCTGCTTGCTCGAGATTTACATCGCATAAAGCTATATCTGCTCCTTCTTTAGCAAAAAGAAGCGCTATCTCTCTGCCGATCCCCCTGGCGCCTCCTGTTATAAGTGCAACCCTGCCTTCTAATGATAACTCGCACATAATCTCCTCCTCAAATGAGCCCCTGGGTTACTAGAGTTACTTGGGTTACTTGGGTTAAACCCTATAACTCTAGTAACCCTATAACCCTATAACTCTATAACCCTATAACTCTATAACCCAAGTAACTCTAGTAACCCAAGTAACTCTAGTAACCCAATTCCTCACTTAAACTTCCTAACCACCAATGCCGAATTCTTGCCTCCAAAGCCAAATGAGTTCTTTAAAATTACATTAACATCTGCTACCCTTGCTTTATTAGGGACATAATCTAGGTCACACTCTGGATCTGGTGTTTCATAGTTTATGGTAGGCAGGATAATACCTTGTTCTAACACCATCAGGCTGCCTATCAATTCCACGCTGCCAGCAGCTCCTATTAAATGGCCTATCATAGATTTTATTGAACTAACAGCCAACTTGCAAGCATGCCCTCTAAAGACCTCCTTTATTACAAAGGTCTCGTTCCTGTCATTAAGCGGCGTTGATGTGCCATGGGCATTGACATATCCAACATCTTCAGGCTCAACATCTGCGTCTTGCAACGCCTGTCTTAATGCCCTTATGGCCTGCCTTCCAGAAGGCTCTGGTTTTGTCATATGATATGCATCGCATGTCATACCAAACCCTAATATCTCTCCATAGATATGCGCCTTTCGTTTCAAGGCGTGCTCTAAATCTTCTAATATTAAAATGCCTGCACCCTCCCCGAGCACAAAACCGTCTCTTGTCTTATCAAATGGCCTGGATGCACTCTCCGGTGAATCATTTCTTCTTGAGAGTGCCCTGAGCACACAAAAGGCGCTAAGAATGGGCGGAAATATAGGCGTATCAGCACCACCCATTATAATAATATCCAGCTCCCTATTTCTGATTGCGTTAAAGGCATAGCCTATTGCGTCTGAAGCAGAAGAGCACGCCGTAGCGATAGAGAAGCTTGGACCGTTAATGCCAAGCTCTATAGATATCTGACTTGAAGGCGCATCAGGAAAAGACGCTATTGCAGTAAAGGTATCTATCTTCATGGGCCCTTTTGAAATAAATGTATTGTGCTGTTCTAATATCATTCCATGACCTGCCATAGCTGTTCCAATGACAACCCCTATGCGCTCCGGGTCCTCATCCTTGATCTTTAGTTTGGCATCCTCAACTGCCATCTTTGCCGCTGAAACAGCGAGATGCGATGTCCTGTCCATCCTCTTCATCTGCTTAAAGGAAATAAATTTAGCGGGGTCAAAATCTGCTTCGCCTGCAAACTGGGTAGGAAAAGGGCTGGGATCAAAACGTGTGATGCGCCTTATGCCTGAACGGCCGTTTTTTAATGCATCCCAGAACGCGAGTTTTCCGACTCCGTTAGGGGCTATAACGCCAAGACCTGTAATTACGACACGTCGCTTCATAATTTAGCTATAAGCTTATAGCTACTACTACACTG
>CAYZNX010000051.1:0-1990 GCA_964479825.1 uncultured Planctomycetia bacterium
CAGTTAAAAAAATATTTTGGCGGCCATCTTGAAGATGTGATGAAGGCAGGGTTTAATGAGCTGACCAATTATGCAAGGCGGCTGATTGTTTTTAAAGATGAGGGTTTTGACCAACCCGCATATAAATATCTAAGCGATATAGTGGATGGATACGATTTAGATAGTATTGGTTATGACGTAGAACTTGCCGCCTTGATTACAAGGCAACCTCCATATAACTGGATGTATAGATTCAGACAGGTTAACAAAGATAAGGAAACATTCGAAGGCGGTTTTGCAATAGGATTTAGCGGGGATATGAAATACGATAAAGCGCTTGATGAGAAACATCAGAAGGAATTTGACGAATTGTATAAGGATTTAGCAGGTGTTATAGATAGGCACAGAGAGGCATTCTTAGAGTTTATAAGAGGCCTTGATGTTTTGATAGTTGAATTTGGCGGCGCAGACGTAATACACAACACACCAGACAATATACGCGATTTGATAGCTGATATAAGGGCAAAAAATAAAGAAAAAGACGGGGTTGAAAGCTTTCCTAAGTTGCTCGGTTTCCACTATAATAACCCTGAAGAGGTAAGAGGTTTTGCCGAAGAAAATAATATAACCTTAATGAGGCCCGGGGTAATAGTAACGCCGCTTGAGGGAAAAAGCCATGCCATTGGCGTAGATATTCTTAAATTTTTCAATGCAATCAGGGCAATGTTTAAGAATGACGAGGAAGGGATGAATAAATTTTTAGGCGAAATAGAAAAATATGCATCCCTAAGGTATTTTTCAGAGGACACAGAGATAATCTCCGAGGGAGAGCCCGGCTCAGAATTGTTTTTCCTGGTAAACGGAACTGCAGAGGTCAAAACAGGAGAAGAATCTATAACAAGCCTGAAGGCAGGAAACATAATCGGAGAAAATATAATCCTCGGCAAAAACGCAAACGCAACAGTTATAGCAAAGAAAGGCAGCGCAGTATTTGTATTGGATAAGACCTCTTTTGACTTAATGAACACGGATATAAAGGCAAGGTTGGAAAGCAGCCTGAAAAGAATAGGAGAGACAAGAGCAAGCATCAATAGATTTGCGGAGGCGATTAATGGCGGGAGAAGCAAGGCGCTAACCGGCATAGGACAGGCAGTTATAGAAGCCCTCGCGTTGATTGTTGAGGTAAGAAACTATACACCAGGGCAAAAGGGAGAGATTATAGTTGAAAAAGGAGAGAAACTCGATGAGGGTGACTTTGCGGATTCGCTGGCAATTATAGCCAAGGGCTCCGTAGATGTGGAAGTAGCCGGAGAAACAGTTGAGGTAAGAGAAGGGCAACTTATACTTGAAATGGCGGTTGCACAAGGCGAGGGAGCAGAGCGAAACGCTACGGTTAGGGTAGGGAAAGAGGGCGTGACCCTATACCGCTTAAGAGTAAGCGACCTTGATTTTATAAAGGAGTTCTATCCTGCCCTTTACTGGTTCATATTCAACAAGGCGGCCCAGACAGCAAAACAGCGCTGGGCGACAACGAGTACTGCCTATGAGAAAACAATCAGTTCCTATCCTGTTTTAGCAAGGCTAGAATTAAAGGGATTGATGGAGGCTAACCCGGATGTTTTCTTTAATTTTGAAGAGATAGAGGGAGAAATTCAGAAACTTATCAATAAGGGCAAGGCTTTTGCAGTTACAATGTTTGACGGAGATGCAATTAAGAAGCGCAACGAGGCGCTCGGAAAGCGCATAACGGATGTAATGATATTTGAAATGGCAGAGGCATTTCTTGAAATGGCTAAAGAGCTGGGAGCGGACCCAAATAAAATCAATATGAAGGTTTTCCGCAGGGGAGGGGATGAATTTGGTTTTCTTACAGAAGTAGAAGGGCTAAGCGACGCCCATCTAAAGATAATTCACGAGCTTGTGCGCATAAACCTTCCCAGCAGGATAGAATCAAAATATGGTGTTTTTATGATAGACGCAGCACGGCTTAAAGATATAACAGGGCTTAAAG
>CAYZNX010000051.1:2090-7904 GCA_964479825.1 uncultured Planctomycetia bacterium
ATAACAGGGCTTAAAGGCATAGAGGAAACCGTCATTGGCATATTAGATAGGTCTATAGAGAAAGGGGTTATAAGGGAGTTTGATAAAGTCGGCGAGAAATATGTTGTATTGTTTAACAAGGATAAAACGAAAACAAGAGATGTCGATTTATTAAAGGAGGCAATGGGCGAAGCTTTACATACTGTTGCCGCAAGAGAGGATTGGTTTGCTCTTACAAGTTCAATAGGGGTGCTTTATGTTGACGAAAATATGCGCCGGGCGATTGAAAAGGCAAATAGACCCTTGCATTCCGATACCTTTATGGCAGGAGCCAATACCGCCCTTAGTAAAGCAAAGGAAGAAAGTTTAGCGCCTAAGGGGCATCAGAGAAAGAAGGGAAACAGGATTCATATGGTTACTTATTCGGATGACCTGGATGTTGATAGCTGGTTCCATGAACGGCTTAGCATTCTTAGCCCCGGGCGGAACCTTCCGACCATATTTTTTAATCAAAATGACCAGTTTAAGATAGAAGATAATTTTAAAGAAGAAGGACTTAGCGGAGAAGATGAATATACACAGCCGGATAATGTGGTTCCAATCGTCCATTCTTTTGAAAGTATGAAAAGGATAATGGATAAAGACCAGAGGCCTGATGATAGATTGATAGCGTTTGATATCTTATGGGGCGATATAGACACATGGAAGGATATGCTTGGACACTTTGGCGAGGCAGTTGAGAGAGAAAGAGCGCAGGGAAGGATTCATAAGGGGAGAAGTTACCTGTTAAATTTTTATAAATTCGGAATGCTGAATTCAGAGCTTGGGCTTAAGATGTTTGACGCGGATTGGGCAATAAAAGTTTTCGGGTATATCGTTAATGAGCAGGTGCGCAAGAAGTTTGGGGATAATTTTGAACTCGTGATAGCGCGGGCACCGCCGGGAGCATCTCCTGACAGGTTCTATGTCCGGGTTAGATTGTCCGAGCCTGGGACAGTTGCTATTAATCCAGATGAATTAGATGTTTATTTAAGAAAAGAATTACCCGCCTTATTACAGGCAATACGGGAACAAATTGCGGATTATACCCATTTTTGTAATCCGAATTCGTTTACTTCTCTAAAATCCGCATCTCTGCGGGCAACAGTAGCCCCCATACAGCAGGGAGCAGGAAATACGTTTGCAATTATGGATAGATTAAGCCCTGTCCCGGTGGAATATCCGGAAGGCCAGATGGATGAGGCTGTGGCAGATGAATTCAGCAAAGATGCAAGGCTTCTACCAAATAATGAGGATATAATAATTACCGATGATGGACATAGAATCGTGTTCTACAATAAAGGAAGCGAACAGCAAAAACTCGCTATGAAAAAATTTGAGGAAGATAAGAGAAGAAATGCCCTGAAAAGCCTAATAGATTCGCTGTCTGTTACAAAAGAAGATTATAGCAGGACGCTCAGACGGCTTTATAGAGAAGTAAGAGATATGAAGGCAGATTCAGATGAAGCCATCGCAGTCATTCCGGATAATAAACCTATTTCAGATGCCAGCCGGTTAATTATAAATGAGATAAAACATAAGCTTTTAGTAAATTTAGTGGCTGATAATTTAGGTGAATATAGAGAGCTTATAGATAAAGTAGGTTTGGCTTCTCCGGCCGAGCAAACCATAGCAATATCGTTAGACGCTATTACCTATGAAGAGGGCCCTGTTCTATTTGATGCGGTATATGCATTAAGAGAAGCCATGAGATTGGGTGCAAAAATAGTATTGGTATCCTTTAGGGAAGATGTGGATGCAAGAGAATTTCTTAAAGCGCAGGGCATACCCAACCATCTATTGGAAAAAATAGAAATAATGGGCAGAGCCGAATTTATTGAAGAATACGGAGATAGCACAAACCTTACCTTGCTTATCTCTAATTCAGAATATGACCTCAAAGACATAGGAGAGAGAATGCCATATAAGATTTTAAAAACGAGGCAATTAGAGGAAAATAATGTCCCATCTCTTTTAAAGGCTCTATCTTTCATTATGACTCAAGAGGCAGTATCCGATGACAGAACAATACCAATTTATACTTCTCTTGAGGCTGCCAAGATAATAAGAGAAAAGTTATAATGGTTAATATTTTACGTATCGGTTATCTTATTTTTTTATCCCTACATACTAAAGGTTTTATTAAATGCTTAAGGGAGCAATATGTATAACAAACACCCATATAGCCTAAAGCCACTTGTAGTAAGACTAATAGCCCTGTTAATCATAGAGTGCTTTGTTGTCACAAGCGTAGCACCAGACTTCCATATCAGGAGCCTTGTTGGCTCTGAAGAAGCGGCTACTCGCCAGCTGATAGCCGCTTCTATCCCTAAGGCTCCTGTTACTTCTTTTTGTTTAAGCCCACCGTTACTAACTTGGAAAAATAACGAAGATAAAACTAAACAAACAGTTAAAGTAAAAGTGCTTGTCCTTGATGATGAGCCTGAAATGCGCGAAATAACCAAAGAGACGCTGGCTTCTCCAGAGGTTGCAGGTATAGAGACAGCTTCACGTATGGATGAGGCACTCAAATTACTGGCCGACAATCCAGACATTAACTTCTTAGTAGTGGATTTTAGACTCTTTAATTATCCTAAAGAAAATGGTGCTGAATTCTGTAAGAGAGCATTTGAGGCGCCTTATAATTTTACAGGAAGGGTTGTTATCTACTCGGCAGAGACAGACACAGTCAGAAAGATTTTGTTAGATAGTCCCACTCTTAGAGACAAATTCTTGAATGGCCAGATATCTGTCCAACTTAAACAGGACCCAAAGGGCGCATTTGAAATTATAAAGGCAAAGATTGTTGCATTTGCCAGAGCGGAAGAACCAATCTTGCCTGAAGAAGAAGGGATAAAGTTAACAGAATCAGAGGTACCATCCATAGGCAAAGTAGATATAACAGCCGAAGACATCGGCATTAACCCTGATACAATAGAACGATTTAAAGATTACCACGTCATTATAGCAGATGATAAGTTTTATGCCAGGGATGTCATAAGGTCAATAGTGAGCAACTTCTTTAATAACATTCATGAGGCAGAAACAGCTGAAGATGCCATAGGGTTATTAAAAAGACTACGCGAGCAGGGAATAGGCGATGAGAGAATAATATTCCTTGCAGATTATGAATTTGGAACCGAGCAAACTGGTATAAAGCGGATGAACGGCCGCGACCTTGCACATATCCTAAGACTTACCCAGCCCAATGAGGAATATCCAGAGGTGCTCGGCTTCAATGGTTTCTTCTTCTTTATCTCAGGAAGTATTATCTCAAAGGCGGAGATGCCGGGATTTGACAGAGAAACAAAGGACTTTAAACCTGAGATAAAGGCAAGATATGGCATTGACTATATTGAGAAAAACTCCGAGAACTTCCCCGTTAACCTGATGAGAATGGTGTATGAGAGACTTAAAAATCCTTATACATTAGAGCCAGAGATTACAGAGGTTATTCCAAAACGACCTCTCTCAAAACCTGTGGATATTAGTTTCCTGAACGGCGGTGTAAACGACCTTGAGACAAGGATGCAGGCAGGTCTAAGGGCTTTGGTGGATTTAATGCATAAAGCCTTAAAAGAGGTAGAAGACAAGGAGAGGCTTATTGCAATAGAAACCGAACTCTCAGCAATAGGCAGGCTATTTAACTTTGGGAATGTAGATAAACAAGCAGCATTTAACGTGAGAGTCCATAATTATAAAGGCCGTATATTTGCTGCAGGGGTGCGCCTCGATAAAATACAGAAAATGATAAACGCACTTACGCCAGCCGATAGAAATAAATTGGATGTTTTTATCAAACAATCAGGTAACTTGGATATTACGAGAAAAATCGCCGACAACTATATGGCTAGACTTTTGGAATTATCTGAACAGGTCGGCGGTATGGAAAGAGAGATTACCTTTAAAGAGTTTGTGGATAAGACAGCGGGTGAGTTTCTAAGGGATTTTGGGAAATATATAACTATTGAAACTAACTTTAGAGAGGATGAATACCCTGATTTAAAGATGCCCTACGGTCTTACCGCTATTGTTTCATTTATCTTGGCTAATGCGTATGAACAATATTACACCCAGGAGCGAGAGCCCTCTTTTAAAGGTAAGATATACTTTAATTTTAATAAGGACGAAAAGACGCTTGAGATTTCAATAATAGATGAGGCAGGAGGCATACCCGATAGCGTATTATCCAATATATTTATAAAGGGCTTTAGCACAAAAGGAGGCACAGGCTCTGGCCTATACTGGGCAAGGCTAATTATCAATATGTTTAACGGAGATATCAGGGCAGAAAATAAAGGAAATGGTGCCTGCTTTACCATAACACTTCCGCTTAACTGGCAGGATATTATAAGTGAGAAGCAAAGGGTGCCTCAAGAGCTTACAGATGAGGTTTTGGACGTATTAAAAGAACGCTCTCACCCACAGGCAGACGAAATTGCACAGACCATTGCAAGAGAGATTCATACATATAGCGCAAAGATAGCTAAGATTACAACGACAAGAGAGACAATTTCATATGAACTTTATGCAGATGATGGCAACAGAAATATAAGATTTAAAATGGAGGATATGCTTAGTAGTTATATCCAGGCAACCTGTACAGGCGATATCAGCTATTATAGAAGTATTATTTTTGAAAAGGGCACAACCCAAGAAGACATAGAAAAGCTTTTATTATCATTACTTGCCCTCAAAAAGGTTGAAAAAAGAGAGGATATTATGTTTACAAATTTACCAGAGCGACAGGCAGTCGTGCTGCGCTATGATACTAACGGCCAGGCACAGATTCTGCTTCGCTCAAAGGAAAACCTTGAAAGAGAGAATGAAGGCATTACGCCAGAAAGAAGAAGGGAATACCATAGGATTTTAAGGCAGATAGGATATGCAATACATAGGATAGGAGGAACTAATGAAGCACTTATGAGAGAAAGAGTGCTACGGAATGTAAAACTTTCTGATGCGAGAAAAGCAGAGCTTATGAACTTATTTGGCCAAGAAGTTCCAAATGAAGTGTATGGAATGGTACATACATTAACAAGCTCATCACAAAAATTATCTGGGTTTGAGGATGATATCTTAATTGTAGAGAGAGTAGAAGGGTGGCGTGGTGCAATCTCTGATTTAGTAAAAGCGTTTACTAATCATAAAGAGCGTTACGAACAAGAAATAGAAAGACTTCAAATGGGTGAGGATGAGGGAGAAAGATATACAAAAAGAATAATGGGAAGAATTGTTGAAGAGGGTCAGATTTTATTACAACTTTTATATGGACATAAAATTAAAGATAAAGAACCTATAGATATTATTGCAGCTTGCTCTGATCAATATTTTCCTCCCCGCTTAGATAAACAGTTTCACCTTATAGTTAGTCCTGATACCAGATTATGGCTAAAGAGATTTTTTCTTAATAATATTTTATTGAACATTTTTCGCTCTAGAACGCCTGATGAAGATTTGTATGTTGAGGTAAAAGAAAAAGATGGCTGGACTGTTTTCAGCATCAGATACAAAGGCAAGGTTGACCTGCAAACAATGTTCGAACCCAAAAAATCAAGCGATGACCCTTGGTATAGAGGTCCTCTTATATTGGATTTAGTTGAGGCAGTGGATGGCAGAATCACTGCAGAAAATATAGGTGAAAATGTTGAGATTATTATAAGGTTCCCACTGCCAGACGATGAAATCAGAAAGGGTATATAATTTGTTTAACAAACACTTTTACAATGTAAAGCCACTTGCAGTAAGGCTAATAGCCCTGTTAATCATAGAGTGCTTTGTTGTGTCAAATATAGC
>CAYZNX010000052.1:0-7873 GCA_964479825.1 uncultured Planctomycetia bacterium
AAGGGCATTATTATTTATAGGGAGAAATCTTAATTTCACATTTTCTGCAATGCTTATTTTGTGAAGTTATCCCACGCTTGGTCTCTTAGGAACCCACCCTTTAGGGTGTTATCACAGAGACAGCCTAAAGGCTGGGTTCCAGCGAATAACTTCACATTTTCTGCAATGCTTATTTTGTGAAGTTATGAAAGGCAGGTATGCACAATTTAATCAAAATCGCATTTTTTATACTTATGGCTGCGGCTCCTTTATCAGTCGAGGGCCAGGTGATTAACAGGGTAGTGGCCATAGTAAACGACGAGGTCATAACAGAGCAGGATGTCCAGCAGCTGATATCAGTGCTTTATGCACAGTATGTTCAGGAGTACAAAGGCGATGAATTGCTTAAGAAGATGGAGGAAGTGAAAAGAGATGTCTTAGACCAGATGATAGAAGATAAACTCATATTAAGCCGCGCAAAGGAATTAGATATAAGGGTGACGGAGCAGGAGATCAGCGATAAATTGGAATACATTAAAAGCAGTTTCCAGTCAGAAAAGGATTTTTTTGACACCTTGAAGACCCAGGGGATAACGGTCTCAGATTTAAAGAAGAGATACAGCGATCAGATAATGATGAAGAAGGTCTTGGATCTTGAGGTAAGGCCAGGGGTTTCGGTCCTTCCGTCTGAGATAAGCGGATATTATGAAGGGCATAGAGAAGACTTCAGGTTAAGCGAGAGATGCTGGGTAAGACATATCCTGATAAAGGCAGAGGATGATGTGGGTTTTGAGCTTGCGAAGGTAGAGGCGCAGGGTATTTGTGATAAAATAAAAGAAGGTCAGGATTTTGCTGAGCTGGCCAAGGCTTATTCGCAGGGCCCCAACAAGGAAAACGGCGGAGATATGGGCTATATAGCAAGAGGGGAGATGTTAGAGGAATTAGAGGACGCTATTTTTAGCATGGACAAGGGCGAATACTCAGGGCCTGTAAAGAGTAAGGTTGGGTATCATATCTTCAAGGTTGAAGATATTCAGCATTCCGGCTATTTGAGCCTTGATATGGTTCAGGCCGACATTAAGGCAATGATTCTTCAGAAGAGATTTAAGGAAAGGTTAAACGAATGGCTTGGCGGACTCAGGTCCAAGGCGTATATTTCCATAAAGTGATATGCGGAAAAAACCAAAGATTTTAATTACAACCGGCGACCCTAAAGGCATTGGGCCAGAGGTAACGGAGAAGGCGTTAATGGACCGTCATATTAAGACCCTGGCAAATTTTGTTGTCATAACCCCTGCTGATGCTACTGGCCTTGATGCCATAAAAAAGGCGGCAATTATTTTAAAGGATGGCTGTGCAGATGGGATTGTGACAGCGCCTGTAAATAAATATGCAATAAATAAATCGGGGATAGATTTTAGAGGCCACACAGAATATCTTGCCTGCACAGCGGGCATTAAAAAGTTTGCCATGATGTTTTGCAGCGGACGTCTGAGGGTTGTGATTGTGACCCGGCACATTGCGTTAAAGGATGTGCCTCTATTGCTAAGCCGAGATAGGTTAGCGTATACTATACGATTGACCGAGCACGCACTGCGCAGGTACTTCAACTTACGCGAACCAAGGATAGGTATCTGCGGGCTAAATCCACACTGCGGAGAGTCCGGCTTGATGGGAGATGAGGAACAGGAGATTATTATGCCTGTTATCAAAAGATTAAAACCTGCGATCCCTGGCATACAGGGGCCTTTGCCTGCAGATGTAGTTTTTTATAAGGCGTACACTAATGGCCTGGATGTGGTTATATCTATGTATCATGACCAGGGCCTAGGGCCGTTTAAGATGGTGGCCTTTGAGAATGGCGTTAATGTAACATTAGGCCTGCCTTTTATACGCACATCACCTGGCCACGGCACTGCATACGATATTGCAGGAAAAGGAATTGCCAATCCATGTTCCATGAAAGAGGCAATAAAGCTGGCAGTGTCTATGTGCGGGTCAAAAGGCTGTTGAACATGGCTGCAATAAAAGATGTTATAAAAAAATACAATATACATCCCAGTAAGCGGTTAGGCCAGAATTTTTTAATTGACAAGAATGTATGTGGACAGATAATTCGCGGGGCTGATATCTGTAAGGATGACGTGGTCCTTGAAATAGGGACTGGCCTTGGGGCGCTTACGAATGAATTATGTCTTCGGGCAAAAAAAGTAATATCGATAGAAAAAGATAAAAGATTGTTTAACATCGCCAAGAAGACTGTGACTGCAGCCAATCTACAGCTTGAAGAGGGGGATATCCTTTGCTATAATTTTAAAGACAATGCAAAGGTCAAGGTCATAGGAAATCTCCCTTATTATATCTCCAGCCCCATACTTTCTTATTTGATTTGCAATAGGCAATTCATAGACGAGATTTTTATTACTGTACAGAAAGAGTTTGCTGAGAGGGTAACAGCCAAACCAGGCACCAAGGCCTATAGCTCCATTTCTTGCTATGTCCAGTTTTACACAGAACCAGCTATTTTATTCACTATTAAAAAAAGCGCCTTTTATCCAGCGCCTAAGGTAGATTCGTCTTTTTTAAAGATGCGCGTCCGGGACAAGGGGCCTTTCTTGACTGATGAAGAGAAATTCTTTAAAATAATAAGGGCATGCTTTTCAAAGAGGAGAAAGACTATATTAAATTCTTTATCATCAGGCATTAATACCCTGACTAAGAAAGAATTGGCGGAAAGATTTGATGCGGCTGGTATTGATTTCTCTCGGAGGCCTGAGACGATATCGTTAGAGGAGTTTGCAGTCATTGCCAATATTTTATAGGATAGAGCACCCTTTCGGGTGCTATCCAAATATAACTTCACATTTTCTGCAATGCTTATTTTGTGAAGTTAACATGATGCTTTGTCAACTAAATAACAGCTGCATTCAACCTGTAAATGCAAATATCAAAAATCAAATATCAAAATGACAATGTAAAGTTCAAAATGTTAAATCCCGTCGTAAAACAATATGTTTTTAAATCTTTGCATTTTGATTTGTAATTTTGATTTTTGCAGTTTGATTTTTGCATTAAACCTTTATTTACTTTACAGGGCAACATGGCTATAACTAAGGAAACTGTAAGATATACGGCGAATCTTGCGCGTATCGAATTAAGTGAAGATGAGTTGCGCAATTTTACCCTGCAGCTGGACCGGATTTTAGAGTATGTAGATAAGCTGAGAAAATTGGATATCTCAGGGCTTGAGCCAACGAGTCACGCCTTGGAGATGAAGAATGTTTACAGAGAAGACAGGGTCAAGGCTTCATTGCCGGTATCTGAGGCAATGAAGAATGCGCCTGATAAAGAAGGAGACCTGTTTAAAGTCAAAAAGATTATAGAGCCATGACAGGACTTAACAGACTTACCGCACACGAACTCCTAAGACTTCTTTCCGATGGGGACATATCTCCGTTGGACATCTGCAATGATATCATAAGTTCCATAGACAAGAGGGATAAAGACATCAATGCAGTGGTGCATTTTGAAAGCGCAGCTGTTATTGAAAGGTGTAAATCTTTAGAGAAGAAGGCTGGACAGGGCATGCTCTGGGGGCTGCCGATATTTATTAAAGATAATATATGCGTTAAAGATGAACTGACAACATGCTCTTCCAGGATACTGGAGGGTTTCAGGCCGCCGTACAATGCCCATGTTGTAGATAGGTTGATAGAGGAAGGCGCGGTGCTGATGGGCAGGACCAACATGGATGAGTTTGCCTTTGGGTCCTCTACTGAAACATCATGTTATGGCACAACAAGAAATCCCTGGGACCTGGAAAGGATACCCGGAGGTTCTAGCGGAGGCTCAGCAGCCTGCGTTGCTGCGGACGAGGCAATATTTTCCATTGGCTCAGACACAGGCGGGTCAATAAGACAGCCGGCATCTCTTTGCGGCGTTGTAGGGTTAAAGCCAACGTATGGCAGGGTGTCCAGATACGGGCTTATAGCATTTGCCTCTTCCCTTGACCAGATAGGGCCAATTACTAAGGACGTTGAAGATGCAGCGTTTTTATTGAAGGCGATTGCCGGCCACGATGAAATGGATTCTACCTCTGTAGATATGGCTGTCCCTGATTTCCCATCTTTAATAAGACGAGGCATAAAGGGGCTAAGGATCGGCATCCCAAAGGAGTATTTTATCCGAGGACTTGATGCTGAGGTTGAACTGGCAGTAATGAACGCAATAAAAAAGCTTGGCGGCCTAGGCGCGGCCTGCGAGGAGATAAGCCTTCCTCATACTGAATTTGCCGTGAGCGTATATTATCTTGTAGCGACTGCAGAGGCAAGTTCTAACCTGGCAAGATTTGACGGTGTTCAGTATGGATTAAGGTCAAAGGAGGCAGGGCCTATCTTAGAAATGTATAAAAAGACTAGGCAGAAGGGCTTTGGAAGCGAGGCAAAGAGGCGGATTGTCCTAGGCACCTTTGCATTGTCCAGCGGCTATTATGATGCCTATTATTTGAGGGCATTGAAGGCCAGAACCCTGATAAGGGGCGATTTTAAAAAGGCGTTTGATAAATGTGATGCTATAATCACGCCTACCTCACCTACAGCCGCCTTTAAAATTGGAGAAAAAACACAAGACCCTCTGACCATGTATCTCTGCGATATTTTTACGATATCTGCAAATTTAGCTGGCATCCCTGGCATATCTATCCCGTGCGGGTTTACAGAAAATAATTTGCCAATAGGCCTTCAGATACTTGGCAGGCCGTTTGACGAAGAGACCATTTTGAGGATAGCGTACAATTACGAACAGGCTACGGATTGGCATAAAAGAAAACCTATGCTATAAAGTAATACTTAAAAACGAAAGAACTTAAAAACAGAAAAACATTTTGTTTTTACGTTTTTTCAGTTTTTACGTTTTTCAGTTTTTCGGTTTATTTGACAAGGTGCTATGAGATACGAGACGGTTATTGGCTTAGAGGTCCATCTGCAACTCAAGACAAAGAGCAAGGTCTTCTGCGGCTGTTCTACAGATTTTGGCAGTCTGCCAAATACGCAGACCTGCCCTGTATGCCTCGGGTTCCCAGGCAGCCTCCCTGTCCTGAACAGGCAGGCCTTGAGGTTAGGCGCAAAGGTCGCCATAACATTGAACTGCCAGATTGCAAAAAAGATACGTTTTGACAGAAAAAACTATTTTTACCCTGATCTGCCAAAGGCATACCAGATATCACAGTTTAGCCAACCGCTGTCTCAAAATGGCTGCCTTACAATATCAGTAGCCGGGCAGGAGAAGCGCATAAGGATTAGAAGGGTGCATCTCGAAGAAGACACAGGCAAGCTTTTTCATAAAAAGGATTACAGTCTCATAGATTTTAACCGCTCTGGTATCCCATTATTAGAGATAGTGACAGAACCTGACATATCTTCGCCTGAGGAGGCACATGCCTATCTAACAGCGCTCAAGTCTCTCCTTCAATATATTGATGTCTCTGATTGCAATATGGAGGAAGGCAGCTTAAGGTGTGATGCCAATGTCTCTGTGAGAAGGATTGGCGCTGAGCACCTTGGGGTCAAGACAGAAATAAAAAATATGAATTCCTTTAAGGCCGTGAAGACGGCATTAGAATATGAGCGGAATAGACAGATAGATTTATTGGAAAATGGCGAGGCCGTAGTACAGGAGACAAGGCTATTTGACTCTGCAAAAGAGACTACCGAGTCAATGAGGTCAAAAGAAGAGGCGCATGACTACAGATATTTTCCAGAGCCGGACCTTGTGCCTTTTGATTTTGAAGAGGATATCCTTAATGATATTAAAAATGAGATACCGGAATTGCCTGAGCCCAGAAAGAGGCGATTTATCAGGGATTACAAGCTCTCTAACTATGACGCTTCGCTGCTCGTGAACGATAGGGATATAGCTGATTATTTTGAAGAATGTATTTTATCATATAATAAACCAAAGGTAGTCGCAAACTGGCTCATGGGAGATATCGCCGCTTACATGAAGGATAATAACCTTAATATCTCTGGATTGCCCTTGAAAACAGGACATCTAACAGGTATGCTTAAGATGATAGACGAAGGGGCAATAAGCGGAAAGACAGCAAAGGGCCTTTTACTTGAGATGCTCCAGACAGGGGAAGCCCCGAATGTTTTAGTTAAAGAAATGGGATTAGGCCAGATATCCGACGAAGAGGAGATAGCCAAGGCAATAGATGAGGTCATAGCTGAAAATTCTAAATCAGTAGAAGATTTTAAGGCCGGCAAGGAAAACGCCATTATGTTTCTTGTGGGCAAGGTAATGGCAAAGACAAAGGGAAAGGCCAATCCGAAGAAGGTAAATGAGATACTGAGAGCGAAACTAACTGATCGAAGCAGGAGATCCTGAAGAGATCCTTCAGCGGCTACAATCCTCCTATGCGTCGGATTGCTTAACGGTGCCTCAGGATCAAATTTGCTTCGCAAATTTGAAAGGAGATGTATGAATAGGAGAATCATTATAGCGATGGTGGCAGTTGCTTTTGCGGTGGCGCTTTTGATAGACAATGCCGGCCTTGCCGAAAGGCCTAATAAGCCCGATAACCTTTACAAAGAACTTGAGCTTTTTTCAGATGCAGTAAGCATTATACGGTCAGATTATGTAGAAGAGGCAAAGGCAAAAGACCTCATATATGGCGCCTTAAAAGGCATGTTATCCTCGCTGGACCCTTACAGTCAATTTATGGACCCAGATACATACAATGAGATGAAGGTAGAAACAGAAGGCGAATTTGGTGGGATCGGGATAGAGATTACAATAAAGGACAATCTCCTTACAATAATATCTCCCATAGATGATACGCCGGCATACAACGCAGGATTGAAGGCAGGCGACAAGATTGTCAAAATAGACGGAGAGATTACAAAGGATTTAACACTCATCGGCGCTGTTAAAAGATTGCGTGGTAAACCAGGCACCGAGGTGGATATAACAGTGCTCAGGGAGACAGAGAGAAGGCTTCTTGATTTTACGATAACAAGGTCTATTATAAAAATAGAGAGCATTAAAAAATCAGAATTTATTGAGCCAGGTATTGGCTATATCAGACTTGTGGAGTTTCAGGAGAATACCCAGCGCGATCTAGAGAAAGGCTTAAAGGAACTTGAAGAGAGGGATATAAAAGGGCTCATACTTGACATCAGGAATAACCCTGGTGGACTGTTAGACGCGGCAGTTGAAGTAGCAGGAAAATTTTTGGAAGAAGGCATGGTCATAGTTTCAACAAAGGGCCGTATTGAGAGCCAGGACCTTGTATTTAAGTCAAGGAATAAAAATAAACATTTAGATTATCCAATGGTTGTTTTAATAAATGGCGGCTCTGCCTCTGCTTCAGAGATTGTTGCAGGCGCTATACAGGACCACAAAAGAGGCATCATTCTGGGGACCAAGAGCTTTGGCAAGGGCTCTGTCCAGACCGTGATGCCCTTATCAGACGGCTCAGCTGTCCGGCTGACGACAAGCAAGTATTTTACTCCGAACAGCCGCTCTATACACGGAGAAGGCATTATGCCTGATATTGTTGTTGAATACAGGGAACCACCACCGGGGCAAGAAGAAAAAGAAAAGGGCCTGGATATATTTGACAACCTGTTAGAGGAAAGAGAAAAAGACAGCGAGCAGAAAGAGATAGAGATAGAAAAGAGAAAAGAATACGACAACCAGATACTCAGCGCAGTGGATGTGTTAAAGGGCATTATTATTTATAGGGAGAAATCTTAATTTCACATTTTCTGCAATGCTTATTTTGTGAAGTTATCCCACGCTTGGTCTCTTAGGAACCCACCCTTTAGGGTGTTATCACAGAGACAGCCTAAAGGCTGGGTTCCAGCGAATAACTTCACATTTTCTGCAATGCTTA
>CAYZNX010000053.1:0-7728 GCA_964479825.1 uncultured Planctomycetia bacterium
GGAAGGAACCACCATTATTACTTTTGGGTCATCTTTAGGTATTGCTAACAGCAATTAGACACTTGCATCAGGAAGGCATATTAATAAAAGTTAAAAAGGGAGTTTATAAGTACGATCCTGCATATGTCCGTAAAGTTGAATTATTTGAATTTTCTCCCGAAGCAAAAGAAGCAATATTTAAAAAAGATAATTATAAATGTGTATGGTGTGGTAGAGGCAGAGCAGATGGAGTTGAAATATGCGCTGACCATAAATTGTCAAAAGATAAAGGCGGAACAAACACCATTGATAATGGACAGACTCTATGTATGCAATGTAATCTCATAAAAAAGAATTATTCCCAGACAGAAGCTGGTAAAAGATACATAATAAAGATGTATAAGCAAGCTGTTGCTCAAAATGACAAAAATAAAATCGCTTTTTGCAAGGCAATTTTTAATGTTTATAATAATTTTAAGATAAATGGACATATTCCTAGACCAAACGGTAAAAATAAAGGGGGAGAATAATGTATGAGTGTAGAGGGTGCGGCTACAAAGGAAAAAAGTTAATTTTTCAACTTACAGATTATAGTTCCTGCGTTGCTTCAAATGATGTTTCTCGGAGTTGTGCCCATCGTATAAAGACGAGGAGGAACTTATGATTGAAATCGAAGCTTTACAATTAGCTTTATCAAAAGAACAAAATCAGTAGAGGTCTACAAAAAATTATTAGCTGAACACACGAGCCTGGAAGATTTATTTTATTTTTTGTTGAATGAAGAAGAGAAACATGTGGCGATGATCGAGAAGAAGATTGCTGAATTATACAAATAAACACCCATTAGCCTATCTCCGAAATAATGACCAATATATCGCTATTCCTATCTAATTTGGTTTTAGTTAATGGCGCTTAGTTAATGGATAATTACCAAACATTATCTCCATTTTTGACATAGTTGTTTGACGATTATGTTTGACAAAGTCTAAGAAAGAGGTATAATCAAGATACTACCATCATATAAAAGATTAGAAAATCTTGAGCCGCAAGGTAAGACAACTAAGCTTTGCGGCTTTTTTATTTAGTGTTTTTAATCATAAGGAGGGATTATTAAAAAGGTAAGGACTTCATCCAAAGGAAGGAAATGCAAATTTCTGAACTGTAGGAAGATCTTGAGTATATATAATCATGGGTCCTTTTGTTTTGTTCATTTGAGGGTGCCTGATTGGAGTCGGAACTCCAAGGGAGATCAAGCGTTATGTCAGGCAAAGTAAACAACACAGATAATTTTAATCAGGTGGATAACCAGTCTGGCCAGGGTTTTTACGGGCTGGGTATTGCGCCCAGGATCCTTGATATCCTTGAGCGCATAAAGTTTAAGGTGCCCACGCCCATTCAGATAAAGGCTATTCCTTTAGGTATCCAGGGTAAAGATATTATAGGCATCGCGCAGACAGGGACAGGAAAAACCCATGCTTTCGTGGTTCCTATGGTGCAGCGTTTAGAGCAGAAAAAAGGCACGGGCCTGGTCCTTGCTCCTACGCGGGAGTTAGCCATTCAGATTGATCAGGCTTTTCAGGCAATAGCGTGTCCTTTTGGCATACGTACAGCCTGCCTTATAGGAGGCGCTCCTATGCAGCCTCAGGTACAGGCTCTTCGTAAAGGCCCCAGGGTAGTAATAGCGACTCCAGGAAGGCTTATTGACCATATGAAGAGATGGAATGTTATGTTCGATGAGTTAGTAATGCTGGTGCTTGATGAGGCGGATCGCATGCTTGACATGGGATTTCAGCCGCAGATAGAACAAATCCTGCGCTTATTGCCGAAAGAAAGACAAACCATGCTTTTTTCCGCAACCATCCCAGGTGAGATCATGCAACTAACACACAGATACATGAAGCTTCCTGTCTGTGTTGAGGTTGCGCCTTCAGGAACTACCGCAGAGAAAGTTACCCATGAATTATTTATCGTCAAGAAAGACGCCAAACTGCACCTTCTCGGAAAATTACTCGCGCAATATCAAGGCCCCATACTTTTGTTTTCCCGCACAAAGCATAACGCTAAAAGGATCACGAGGGAGATCAGGAATATGAAGCATAACGCGGCAGAGATACATTCTAACCGTTCTCTTGGCCAGCGTCGCGAAGCGCTCGAAGGTTTTAAATCCGGCAGATACAGGGTGCTTGTCGCTACGGATATAGCCGCCAGGGGAATCGACGTTAGCGGAATCGAGCTCGTGATCAATTATGATCTTCCGAATGACGCGCAGAATTATGTGCATCGCATTGGCCGCACAGGAAGGGCAGGCCACAAAGGTCACGCGATTTCCTTTGCCATGCCTGATCAAAGCCGCGATGTCAGGAATATAGAAAAGCTTATCAGGATTTCACTTCCTATTTCAAAACACCTGGAGATTTCTCAGGAACATTTTATCCAGCCTCATCATAAATCTTCAGATAGATATCCAAAGCACAGTCGTAGACAGCGCTACCAGAGCCACCGCAAATTTTAATCCCAACGGAGATTAAAAAATATAATATCAAATCAAAAAGAAGAAAAGGCGTTAGGTTTAATTTTTGAGTTGTGCTACAATTTAATGGGATGAAGGCCTATAAGGATATATTTTATAGGGAGTGGAAGGCGCATGCGCCCAGGGCAGCAATGTTGCTTGTCCATGGCCTTGGCGGCCACAGCGAGAGATGGGTTTTTCTATCGGAGTTTTTTCTCAAATACAATATTTCCTCTTATGCCATCGAACTCAGAGGGTTTGGCGAGACAAAAGATTTAAAAGGGCATGTAGATTCATTAGATACCTACCTTAAAGATATACTGACGCTTCGCAATATAATCGCACAGGAAAATCCAGGTAAAAAAATATTTCTTTTGGGCGAGAGCATGGGCGGCCTTATTGTTTTTTTGGTCGCAGCAGGCGAGGAGAGATTATTTGACGCGGTTATATGTATCTCGCCTGCGTTTAAAAGTAGTATAAGATTTAGCGCGTTCGAATATATAGATATATTTTTGAGTTTTATATATAGCCCTAAAAGACAGTTTAGAATGAAGATTGATTCCTCGATGTGCACGCGCGATAGCGGTTATCAGAAAATCATGGATTCTGATCCCAGGGAACATAGACTTGCCACATCAGGGCTTTTAGTTAAGTTAGCTCGCGCACAAATAAAGGCACGCAAATTAAAAAATAAGATTAAGATGCCTCTATTATTCCTTGTGGCTGGAGAGGATAAATTGGTTGATGTGGAGACAACTAAAAGACTTTTTGATAATATAGGGTTAGAAGATAAAACGATATTTTTTTATCCTGAGATGCGTCATGCTCTTTCTATAGATATTGGCCGCGAAAAGGTATTTGGTGATATATTGAAATGGGTAGAACGCCTGATTTAAAAAAGGAGATGGTATGAGATATATTTTAGCAATAGACCAGGGCACAACCGGCAGCAGGGCTGTTGTGTATGACAGAAACGGAGATAAAATTGCGAGTTCTTACGCGGAATTTACGCAGTATTTCCCAAGGCCTGGATGGGTGGAACATGAACCTGAAGAGATATGGGAGAGCGTAAATAGTTGTATTAAATCGGTCATTAAAAAAGTCGGTAAGGATTCTATTGCCGCTATAGGTATTACAAATCAGAGAGAGACAACTGTTATCTGGGATAGGGATACGGGGAGACCTATTTACAGGGCTATTGTATGGCAGTGCAGGAGGACTGCTGAACGTTGTAAGGAATTGAAAAGGGAAAAGGCCGCAGTCGAATTTTTCAGGAAAAGGACTGGCCTGCCCATAGATGCGTATTTTTCAGCCACAAAGATAGAGTGGATACTGAGGAATGTGCCTGGCGCCTTGTCCAAGGCCAAAAAAGGCAGGGTTTTATTCGGAACCACTGACACATGGATTCTGTGGAGACTTACGGCAGGCAAGGCCCATGCTACTGATTACACGAATGCCTCCCGAACCATGCTTTTTAATATTGATAAACTAAAATGGGATAGCGAAATTCTTAGAAAGTTCAATATCCCGGAATCTATTCTTCCTGAGGTTAAGCCATCATCGTGCATTTTCGGAAAAAGCGTTAAGACAGGCAATCTTCCAGCAGACATTCCTATATCCGGAATTGCAGGTGACCAGCAGTCAGCATTATTTGGCCAGGCGTGCTTTAAAGAAGGCATGGTCAAGAATACATACGGGACAGGGAGTTTCATCCTTTTAAACACAGGCAATAGACGGCCTGAGTCTAAATACGGGCTTATAGTTACCATTGGATGCGGGGTCAAGGGAGAGGTTGCGTATGCCCTTGAAGGAGCAATATTTATTACAGGCGCTGCCGTACAATGGCTTCGCGACGGCCTTGGGATTTTGAAAGATGCCCCTGAGTCTGAAAAAATGGCGCTATCAGTTAGAGATACCGGAGGCGTGTATTTTGTGCCGGCGCTGGTGGGCCTTGGCGCCCCGTACTGGGACCAGGATGCGCGCGGAGGCATATTCGGTATTACAAGAGGCACAAAGAGGGAGCACATTGCAAGAGCGAGCTTAGAGGCAATATGTTATCAGACAAAGGATGTACTTTTAGCTATGCAAAAGGATTCAGGCGTGGAGATAAAGAGTCTCAGGGTTGACGGAGGCGCAGCTGCAAATAATTTCCTGTGTCAGTTCCAGTCAGATATCCTTGGCATAGAGGTTGTAAGGCCAAAGACAATAGAGATAACTTCTTTAGGTGCAGCTTATCTTGCGGGTCTGGCAGTAGGATACTGGAAAGATACAGATGAGATTGAAAGGTGCTGGAAAAAAGACAGGGTTTTTAAACCGAATATGACCAAGGAAGAGGCTGACAGACTCTATGAGGGCTGGCTTTCAGCAGTTAAAAGGACTATCGGCAGGCTATGAAGATATACGACGTAATTATAATAGGCGCAGGCGTGGTTGGCGCATCAATAGCGCGCGAGCTTTCGCGGTATAAATTAGACATAGCATTACTTGAGAAAGAAACAGAGCTTGCATTCGGCGTCTCCAAGTCAAACAGCGGTATTATTCATCCTGGGACACAGAATCCGGCAGGGTCTTTAAAGGGGAAACTATGCGTTCAGGGCAATATGCTTTCAAGAAGGGTTTCTGCGGAATTAGGTGTTGATTTTAAAGAAGCAGGAGAGTTGATAGTAATATTTAGCGAAGAAGAAAAAATCCGGCTTTACGAACTTAAAAAAGAGGCAGAGGCCCTGGGGGTACCCGGATTGGAGATAGTTAGTAGGGCATGGCTCAGGGAAAAAGAGCCAAACCTCAATAGAGACGCAATGGCAGGTCTCTATGCGCCAACAGCAGGGATAGTGAGCCCTTACAGGCTTGTGTATGACTTGAGCGAGAATGCCATTAGAAACGGTGTTGAACTTTTTACAGAATCAAAGGTAGAAGATATTGCAATCAAAAGATGTTTTGAAATATCTACTCCAAAAGCCGTCTTTAAGGCAAGATTTCTAATCAATGCCGCAGGGTTATTTGCGGATGAGATATCAAAGATGGCAGGCCTGGACTATTTTAGAATAACTCCGAGAAAAGGGGAAGAATTTTTGTTAGATAAGAAGAGGGAATACATCGTAAATCATCTTGTTTTCCCTCTTCCTGCAAAGACCTCCAAAGGTATATTGGTCATAAAGACATCTGACGGCAATCCTATGATAGGGCCTACTGCTGAAGATGTCGAAGATAAAGAGGACCTGTCAACTACAGATGAAGGGTTTAGAAAGGTTATATCTCAGGCAAAGAAATTAGTGCCTTCCATAAATGAAAACGATATCATTGCTTATTTTGCAGGATTGCGTCCTGCAGCCGGCCATGATTTCATTATCAGGCATGAGGATAGGGTTCCGGGTTTTATCAATGTGGCAGGGATCCAGTCGCCTGGGCTTACAGCTGCTCCTGCAATCGCACTTATGGTATCCGAGGTCCTTAAGAAGAACGGCTTATCATTGAGGAGGAAATTCATTTTTCATGGCCACAGGAAAAAGACAGTACATTTATTTGCGATGCCTCTTGAAAAGGCTAAGAAGTTCGTCAAGAAAGACGCAGGATACGGAGATATTGTCTGCAGATGCGAGATGGTTTCGGCAAAGGAAGTAAAGGATGCCATAGAGCGCGGGGCAAGGACGCTTGACGGTATAAAATTCCGCACGCGCGCCCAGGCAGGAAGGTGCCATGGGAGTTTTTGCACCACGAGGCTTATGAAGATTCTTTCCGAAAAGATAGATGCACCTTTAGTCGAACTTACAAAAAGAGGCAAAGGTTCTGAAATAGTTAAAAAGGATAGAAGAGGATGCTTGAGCGAGACCTTGTTATAGTCGGGGGCGGGCCTGCAGGTATGGCAGCGGCGATATCTGCGTATGATAACGGAGTAAGAGATATCCTTCTAATTGAACGCGACCAGTATCTGGGCGGCATCTTGAATCAATGTATTCATACAGGTTTTGGGATAGATTATTTCAAAGAGGTCCTCACAGGGCCTGAGTATGCAGGCAGGTTTATCAAAAAAATAAGAAATATGCCGGAGATAGAAGTGAGTCTTATGACTTTTGTTGTCCATCTTACAAGGGATAAGGACCTCACCTTTTTTAAACCCGGAATCGTAGAAAGAATAAAAGCAAGGTGTCTAATAATGGCGACAGGATGCAGGGAAAAGACAAGGGAGATGGTGCATATAGCAGGGACAAGGCCTGCCGGGATATTCTCTGCAGGCCTTGCGCAAAAACTTATCAATATTGAAGGACTATTGCCTGGCAGCGAAGTCTTGATTGTAGGCTCAGGCGATATAGGGCTTATAATGGCAAGACGTTTTACATTAGAAGGCGCAAAGGTTAAGGCCATCATTGAGATACAGGACAAGGCCAGCGGTTCCGTTAGAAATGTTGCGCAGTGTGTCATGGATTTTGGAATACCGGTTTATTTTAATCATAAGGTTTTGAAGATTTACGGCAGGGATAGGGTCGAAGGAGTGAGCGTTGCAAAGGTAGATGAGGAGATGAAACAAATTTGCGGGAGCGAATTCAGGATAGAATGCGATACGGTTTTAATATCCGTAGGGTTAATACCTGAAAATGAGCTGATAGAGATGGCAGGCGTTGAGATTGACAAAGAGACAAACTGCCCGATATCAAATGAGGTAAATAAGACGTCTATCGAGGGATTGTTTGTATGCGGAAATGCCTTCAAGGTATATGACTTGGCTGATGCTGTTTCTAAAGATAGCGAAGCGGCAGGTCGTCTTGCAGCAGCGTATCTAAGGAGTTACAGATGTCCAGGCAGATTATATGCATAGAATGCCCTAAGGCGTGTAATTTGGCCGTTGATATTGAAAACTGCCGTGTAGTTAAAGTAACCGGAAACCAGTGCCCTAAAGGCGAGGAATATGCTGCCTCTGAAATAGAAAATCCTCTGAGGATATTGACCACAACTGTATTGACGGAAGGGTTGGCTTTAAAAATGTTACCTGTGCGCACTGACAGGCCTATTCCAAAAGAGAGGATCTTTGAAGCAATTAATGAGATTAGAAAGATAAAGGTAAATAAGGCCTTGCGTGCAGGAGACATTATCTTGGGGGATTTATTAGGCATGGGAGTAAATCTTGTTTCAACAAGGGATGCAGGTAACCGGTGAGCCAACATGGGGCTTAACTTCACAAAAAATTTACAAAAAATTTACAAATTAGGGACCGGAAGACACATCATATACCCCCATAGCTTGAA
>CAYZNX010000054.1:0-7706 GCA_964479825.1 uncultured Planctomycetia bacterium
CTTTTTCAAATTCGTCGAAACAATTTATTAGATGATGGCAGTTCTTGGTGCAGCCGGTAATATCGATCCTTACCTTGTCAGCTTTTTCAGAATACCATACATCTATCAATCTATCCTTTTTAATATTCCCCAGTCTTTCAAATTCATAACAAAGATATATATCTCCTACAGCGCTCACTAAAACGCATCTATCTAGATTGCACTGTTTTTTCTTTACAAATTTATCAGGGTTCATATAGTAGGATTGGAAAGCCATAAGCTGGCTTATGGGATTACCTATTTTATAGCCTTTCTTTTTAAAACCGATTATCTCCTGGATTATATCCAGTGTCATTTTAGGATTTTTTGGCCAGATGAATCCATATTGGCCCTCCCACCAATTGGTCTCAGGGATGGTGTTATTGGGTTGCATGGCTGCCATAAAATTTATTGTTCCTATCCTTTTGTCTTTATCAGCCCATTCCACCAGGTCCAAAATGTCTTCTTGGTTAATACCATAGAACACGCAACATAGATTAATATATATCCCATTGCAATATTTATGTAAATAAGTTATTGCATCCATAACTCTTCTGTAAATTCCTTCAATCCCTCTTAAAGAATCGTGTGTCTTTTCTTTTATACTATCTAGAGATAGGCTTATAGCCTTTAACCCAGAATCAGAAATTCTCTTGGCCATATCTTCATCTATTAAATATCCATTAGAGGCAATGGAGGTATTAAATCCCTTGTTGACGCTGAAACGCACAACATCCAACGCGCCGTCGAACATAAGGGCCTCTCCGCCACCGATATCAAGCTCGAAGGGAAAATCGACCATCTGGGTTAAGTCAGAGACGCATTCTTTCCATTGTTCTACGCTCGGTGCATCATTAGAATCCCTGACATATATATCATCCTTCCATTTATAACACATCTTACACCTTAACATACATTTATCAGTGATACCGAAACAGCAAAACCCAGGCTTTAAAGTCTTTGTTTGCGTAGCTAACATATTTCGCCTCCTATGACTTAAAAAGAAAATGGAAAATCCCCTTCAAAGAAACAATTAATTAAAAAATGGCAATTTTTTTGGCATCCGGCTATATCTTGACGGACAATATTAGCGTTATCAGAATGCCATAGATCTTCCAATCTATCTGATTTTATATTGCCTAATTTCTCGTGTTGAAAACATATAAATACATCACCCACCGAACTTATGTGTATGGCACGGGATAAATTGCATGGCGCTGCTTTTACAAATCTTTGAGGATTTATAAAATAGGACTTAAATGCCTTGAGTTGCGATATCTGATTCACAATTTTATATCCTTTTTTCTTAAGTTCTATTAATCTATTTATCGTAGAATTAACCTTTTTTGCATCTTGAGGCCAAAGATATCTAAATTCTTTCTTGTACCATTCTGAATCGGGGCAGGTATTATTCGGCTGCATTGCCGCCATAAAATATACCCACTCTAGACGGCCATCTTGTTCGACAAATTCAGTTAAATCTATGATATCATCAAGGTTCATATCATAGATAACGGTACAGGTGCCTTTCTTTAATTTGGGGCAATATCTGTGTAAATACCCTATTGCCTCCATCGCTCTATCATACACACCATTGACTCCTCTTAAATAGTCATGAGTAGAATCTCTAATGCTGTCTAAAGATATATTGAGAGTAGAGAGCCTGGAGTCTGCTATCGCCTTTGCCATATCTTCATCAATGAGATATGCGTTTGTGGCGATATTAGTCCTAACGCCTAAATCTGCAGCAAATCTTACAAGTTCTAAGAGTCCTTCCATTAGAAGTGGTTCGCCTCCTCCAAAATTTATAAGAAAGCCTTCATCGGTTATCATGCGTAAAGAGGTAATGGCATCTTTCCATTGAGCAATGGTAGGACGACCATCTGCGCATTGGACAGATATATCCTTTTTCCATTTATAACACATCCTGCACCTTAATATGCAATCATCGGTCATCCCGAAACAGCAAAAATTTGGCTTGGTATCCTTGCCGGCTAATTGTTCTAACCTGTTAACCAGATTAACCAAAATCTTCTTCATATATTTAGACGACCTCGAATGGATAATCTCCTTCAAAAAAACAATTTATAAGATGATGGCAATTCTTTTTGCAATTTCTTATATCCCCCCTAATTCTATCCGCATTTTGAGAATGCCAGACAGTAGCCAGATCATCTTTCTCTATGTTGCCCAGGCATCCCCACTCATAACAAATATATATATTGCCTATCGAGCTTATATGCACTGCGCGGTCCAGGTTGCACGCTGTTTTCTTTACGAATCTATCAGGACAGCTGAAATATTTCTTGAATGCCTCAAGCTGACAAATCTGGTTGTTTATCTTGTACCCTTTCTTTTTCATGCCTATTAAGCAATCTATTATAGAGCTAATCCTTTCTGTATCCTCTGGCCAAAGGTACTTAAAATCCTCTCTATACCAGTTGGAATTTGGCTTAGTATTATTGGGCTGCATTGCTGCCATAAAATATATCCACTTAAGGCGAGAATGTCGATTTACCCATTCTACTACTTCTACAACCTCTTCCATGTTTATATTGTAAATCGCGCAACATATAATTATTTCAAAATCCTTGGGGCAGTATTTATCGAGGCGCTCTATGGCATTCATAACTCCTGTGTATACACCTTTTTTCCCTCTTAAATAATCATGCGTAGCTTCGTTCATACTATCCAGCGATAGGTTAATACTGGACAGGCCAGAATCGGCTATTTGCCTTGCCATTTCCTTATCAATAAGATAGGCATTTGTTGCTATATTAGTCCTAAAACCCTTATCAGCAGCGAACCTTACTAAATCAAGCAATCCTTTCATTAGAAGCGGTTCTCCCCCTCCAAAATTTATAAGGAAACCTTCATCACTTATGGCCCGCAAAGACGCTATTGCATCTTTCCAGGAAGCGATAGAAGGCCTTTTTATGCCTTGTATATTAGGATCGGGTTTCCACTTCTGGCACATCCTGCAACGCAGGAAACATTCGTCAACTATCCCAAAACAGCAAAAGCCGGGTTTTATTTTATAAGAGTTTTTGCTCTTGATGAGTTTAATATTTTCACTTATAGCGTCCATTATTAAACAATGTCCTTTTGAAATGTTTTATATTTGCTGCACTTTGCAATAAACTTCTCTGCAGTGTCGTAAGCCGAGAAATCTTTTCATGCATCTGCATGTTTCTTCCCAAGTCATCGCAGCTCTTATAACAGCCTATTTCTTTCCTGGGGTCGTTGCCTATCATAGAAAAAATATGGGGATCTTCCTTACCTCTTAAGACGCTTTTTCTAAAGTTCCTCTGCTTCTCTCCATTCCATATAGAATCAAAATCCTCCTCATAGATACTGCCTACTGGTATCCTGTGAGATTTAAGGCAGGGGTTGACATTGCCGTCTGCCAAAACCCTGGCAAAAAGCCAGCCGACATAACAGGGCATACCATCCAGAAACCCCCTATCATATTCAGCATCGCTACTATATTCACTGGAGATGCGCCTGAAGAATTGGTCAAAATTGGAGACTACAAACTTGCCGTCTCTTGTATAGTATCGGCTATTGAGTTTAGCATCCTTGCACACCCCGATGAGTTCTAAAGTCTCGTCTTCGTTCAATAAGACCCTATCTGTACGTTCAGGAATAGTATCGACTACAGCGAATTCTACAGTTTCACAAAAAGTCTCTAACGAAAACTCTATCATCTGAATAAACTCTTTGTAGTTCATATTTGAGATTACATTGTATAATCTAACCTTCGGGAAAGAATCCTTTGTTTTATTTAGCCATTTAAGTAGCTTCCTTATCTTTAAAAATGTTTCCCCGCTTTTATTGGGATGGGTTATAGCATAGGTCTCTGGAGTCGCCGCCCATAGACTTATCACTAAATAATCAAATCTGATCTCTTTTAATTTATTCAATATATCTTCGTTTACCAGCGTAAAATTAGTATTTACATAACAAATGAAACCCTTGGATTTAGCGTAACATAATATATCTAAGGCCTGGGGGTGCATAAATGGCTCCCCCCCGCCGCTAAAATATAATTCCCTGGTACCTATAACTGAAAGCCTTTCTATTAACCTGACAACAACGTCATAATCGAGTCTCTGTTTTTTAACATCCGGAGGGATAATTCCATCTCCAAGGAGCGGCGAATTACACCAACAAGCAATACAATTGTTATTGCAGTTATTTGTAAGGTCTATCTGGACACAATAAGGCCCTTTGTATGCATACTCCCCATCAAATATCCCTATCATATCTAAGCCGGAGCTTATCAACTTTTTTATATCAGAATATTTATTTATCCTTTTCAGAATTTTATCTATCTTTCCAGACATCAGCTATATACCTTGAGGTCTTGGCAAATGTGTGCAAAAGGCCTTTATTTTCCAAGCTGGTCTTAAAAGCCGCCCTAAGTTCCTTATTAAAAAAAGAAAGGCTTCTTCTCTTATGCCTTCCCCAGATTCTTAACGCCATATCTTTTGCCTTTTCTAAATCTTCCGGGAAAAGATGTTCTGTTCTAATTACGCTTTTTGAGGCCCCGTCATAATCAGACCAATCTTTCGACATTATATAGCCTTTGGCATCCAGAGATTTATAGTATTCCGTCCCTGGATAAGGTGTTATTATTGAAAACTGGACAGTATCCGGATTTAATTCTATGGCGTAATCTATGGTCTTTTTTATGGTGCCGTCTGTCTCTCCTGGCAAGCCAAATGTAAAAGTAAGGTGTGTCTTTATATCCAAAGATTTGGTAAAGCGTATCATCCGCTCAGCCTTCTTTAAGTTTATATTCTTACATATACTGTTAACCAGCTTTTGCTCCGCTGATTCAACCCCATATTTCACAGCGTGCAGGCCTGATCCTTTCATCTTTATAAGCATCTCTTCGTCCATTGTATCGGCCCGCGCCATAATTGCCCAAGGCGTATTAAGTCTTCTTTCTCTTATTTCCCTGCATATATCCAGAACATTCTTTTTGTTTATATTGAATGTGTCGTCATCGAAATATATAGATTTGAACCTTCTTTCCTTTATAAGATATTCCATCTCGTCAACTATGAATTTTGCCTTTCGCATGCGATACCGCCTGCTGTTATACATCAGCTGCGGCCAGACACAAAAAGTGCATCCAAATGGACAGCCACGGCTCGCCCACATCTGTACGCTCGGATAAGGGATCTTCCCAGGCGCATCCATATACTGTTCCATAGGCAATTGTTCCCTTAATGGCCAGGGTAAACTATCAAGGTCATCAATAAGTGGCCTGGGAGGATTTATTTTGATATCGCCATTTTCTCTATAGATGAGGCCGAGCACTTCTTTTAATTTTTCATTTCTTTTAACATGCTCAAATAATTCCAGAACAGTATATTCATATTCACCCACCATAACAAAATCTATAAAATTATTTTCTTTCAGAAAATCCAGTTGTCTGATATTAAAATCTGCTCCGCAAATAGCTACTTTCGTGCTTTTCTTATTTATCTCTTTTAATATGCCCAAATCATTTTTTAACGACGGCGTAGAAACCTCCGCAATCAGAAGGGCCGGCTCAAGCTCGTTCACCAGATTTATAAAGCTATTGCAATCCATATTCTCTGCTACTGCGTCTATTACCCTAACGCTTATGCCGTGCTCTAAGAGGATAGATGCGGCATGCGCTAAAAAGAAAGGAAACGGAAGATATTCGCCTTCAAGTTCATCCTTTATGTGAGGCCATCTCGAGCCTGCCCTGACCCCGCACCTGTCTCCTTTTTTCCATGGCAAGTTTACCAAAAAAACCTCAACGGGTTTTAATATCCTCGATAAATACCTTCTCGGCATCTTTTCTTCTATAAAAGATACCCTCTCGCGATATAACCTCTGCTTGCAGTTAAGGATATGCTGGTTTACTACTTTCTCGTCATCTATTATATCTACTCTTCCCGAAAAAAGATTATGCAGCTTACCTGCGCTATATCTCTGTAGTGACTTATCCGCTTTTACATGCACAAATAAAGCCCGCAAATTATTCTGGTAATCACTATTTCTTATCTTTGGTTCTGAGTCTTCTTTAGTATCTTCAAAGCCGAATAAAATAGCGGGTTTAAGTTCGCCATTTCGCATGCATCCCCTTACGCCGATAGTCTTAGAAGAGAGGTTCCAAAATTTCATATCCTCCCATTCTCTCTGCTCAGGGGTTATCTCAAGAAATTCTCCTTCCTCATAGGAATTTATCCAATGCGTATAGTCCCTGGACACCATAATACCTGCTTCTTTCTCGGCAAGGGTTATTTTTCTTTTTGGAATTATTGAAACTTGCCATCTTATAATTTTTTCCTCTTCCAAAATAATCTTCCATGTCTGCGCCACTGGAAACCCAAACCAGCTCAAGGTAATATCTATGTGATTAGAAGAATATTGATTGACATCCCACAATGCCTTGTCAGAATAGTATCTCCTGAATATCCTATCGCCTATAATAGTTATAAAACCGCATCCTTCAGTAAGCCTTATCCCATCCCAGTATATATCTATTAGCCGCGCGGCACCATTAACAAATAACTGCAACCTTCCTGATTCCAAACTATAGCTGATGTCTCTTTTTCCAATATTTCTTTTGAATCTGAAAATATCACATAGAACATACTCTATATGATACGCCCTCAGGCAATAATTAATATACGCGATGCCGCGATACATCACATACAAAATGCCCTTGCCGCGATAGTGGTCTTTAAATCTCGAAAGTAAATAATAGGCATAGTCTATAAACTTCTTGCGATTCTTGAGATAAGATTCCTTTCTAAATCTTTCTCTGGCTTCTTTTTTGCAAAATTTAATATAGCCGGTTAATTCAGCATCGCTATCCATCAGTTTTATTTCCCCACTGAATATCGCATACCTTTCATTCATAGACTTAATTCTAAAATCGTCGCTGTGTTTAATAAGCACCAGCAATCCTCTCAAATTAGCGTATATATTGCTATTCCTTATTTCCGGCTGTGTATATTGTTCTGTGCCTCTAAAATCCAATATAACCGATGGCCTGGCCGAACCATTCTTAATATAGCCTTTTACGCCTATTGACCGGGATGAAATATCCTCTAACTCTATATCCTGCCATTCCTTCTGGCCTGGAGCTATCTCTGGAAAACTTCCTTCTTCGTACGAGTTCATCCACCTCGTGTAATCCGTAGAGAGCATCAACCCTGCCTCTTGCTCATTAATGGCAATTTCTCGCGTTGGAATCATATATACCTTCCATGCAATCATCTTCTCGCCCCTGAGGATTATCTCCCAGAGATGCATTATGGAAAGGTCAGGCCATCTCAATAAAACCTCCAACTTATTAGCAGAGACTCTGCTTACCTGCCATAAGGCCTTATCAGAGTAATATCGGCCGCGATTCGCTGTCCCAATAATGCTCATAAAGGCATCGTCTGTGGTAAGCCTTGCCCCATCCCAATACAAGCTGATATTTGAAGAAGACGGTTTGACTGAAAGCCTCAATCTTCCCAGCGCGAGTTCAATGTATTCCTTTCCCATAACTCCTCACAAATTATCCACCTTCGCTAAATTAGGTCTGGGCTACGGCGGATCTTTGAAACTCTATGCAACAAGTTTTCGTAGCAACATAAGCGGCGGGTCCTGTCTGCCAATCCACCTCGCCCTTGACATCTTTGATGTCAAGGGCT
>CAYZNX010000055.1:0-7699 GCA_964479825.1 uncultured Planctomycetia bacterium
GCGCAAGCGAGCACGGGCGAGGTGGATTGGCAGACAGGACCCGCTGGCCTGTAGAGGATAAACTCCGCGACGAAGCAATGACAGAGGAGAAAATAATGTATGCCGTAATAATGGCAGGGGGCAAGGGTGAGAGATTGTGGCCAAAGAGTACAGGTGCCAGGGCCAAGCATGTGCTTACCTTTGGCACAAGAAATGTAATGATTCAGGAGACAATAAAAAGATTGACGCAATACATTTCTCCCGAGAGGATATTCCTTGTCACGACCAGAGACCAGTATCCTGCGATAAAATCTTACATACGAAGCCTGGAAAAGAAAAATATTATATTAGAGCCGGAGGCCAGGGATACTGCGGCTTGTGTCTGTCTTGCTGCATTGACCCTTGACAAACGATTGGGCAATGTAACCATGGTCGTCCTGCCGGCAGACCATATAATAAAGGATACAGCCTTATTTGTAAAATGCCTTGCCTCTGCCGAGAAAATAACAGATTACAATCCTGGACTGATAACGATAGGGGTAAGGCCTAAGTATCCTTCTGTAGGTTACGGCTATATTAGAATAGGAAAGAACTCTTCAGGATGCTGCGCGGTGAGAGAATTTATTGAAAAACCAAGAAAGGAAAAGGCCGAGCTATTCTACAGGAATAAAAAAGAATACCTCTGGAACAGCGGGATCTTTGTGTGGAAAACAGATTCCATCCTCAGCGCCTTGAAACAATATACACCTGCTTTATATTACGGACTGAAAGACATCGTAGACTCAGAGGCCAGAAAAGGTTATTCAATAAGATTGGCAGATGAATATTCAAGGCTCAAAAGGCTCTCCATAGATTATGCCGTCATGGAGCCAGCCGCGAAAAGTAAGGCCCAAAAGGTATACTGTTTAAAAGGGTCGTTTGACTGGGTAGATATAGGCTCGTGGTCAAGCGTTGAAGAGATATATGATAAAGACAAAAACGGCAATATTATCCTGTCCGACGGTGTTTTTATAGACGTAAAAAATTCAACTGTAATAGGAGAGCGCCAGCACAGGATAGGCATTATCGGCATCAAGGATATGATAATAGTCCAGACACAGAGGGGGACGTTAGTTTGTGATAAAAATAGGGCGCAGGAAGTAAAGGAACTTGCCAGGCGTTTTGAATCTGAATGAATGACTACAAGGATACTTGCACTTGATGTTGGAACCAGGCGCATAGGTGTTGCAGTTAGTGATGCCTTGAATATCACTGCCCAGGGACTGGAAACCATAATATATAAAGATAAAAAAGATCTCATAACCAGGCTCGGGTCATTGATTAATGAATACGATATTAAAAAAATTATTATAGGGATGCCATTTAATATGAATGGCACAAAGGGCAGCGGAACCATGTTGTCCGAAGACCTCGCAGCCTTATTAAAAAAGAGATTTCCTATTAGCATAGAGATGGTGGATGAGAGGCTTACAACCGTGCAGAGCGAACGGACGCTTTTAGACGCAGATATCTCCAGGAAGAAACGCAAGGCTTTTGTTGACAAGATAGCGGCACAGTTAATACTGCAGGCCTATCTGGCTCAAAGTGAGTTGCCCAGGGGAAGTTAAGGCTTAACTTCACAAAATAAGCATTGCAGAAAATGTGAAATTAGGACAGCACCCGAGATGTACAAGACAATAAACCTTGATAATGGAATTCGCGTAATATTAAGCCACATGCCGCATATGGAATCATCAACGATTGGCATATGGATCGGCGTGGGCTCCAGAAATGAAGAGGCAGGCATTTCTGGGATTTCACATTTCTTGGAACATTTGGTATTCAAAGGGACGCCTGCGAGGAGCAATAGGCAAATAAAACGAGAGATAGAAGGAAGAGGCGGTTCTTTAAATGGATTTACCACGGAGGAAATAACATGTTATCTGGCAAAGGTCAGCGGCCGTCATCTAAATATAGCGCTCGGCGTTCTTTCAGATATGGTCCTCAATGCCAGATTAGACGAGAAGGACGTTGAGAGGGAGCGGCCTGTTATAATTGAAGAGATAAAGATGTATCAGGATATGCCTAACCACCATGTCCACGACCTATTGAGTGAGCTCATGTGGCCTGGCCATCCATTGGGGTTTAATGTCGCAGGAGACATTGAGTCTGTCAGCTCTATCAGGCAGGAGGACCTGGTTGGTTACAAGGACAGGAATTATATTTATCAAAACATGGCCATTGTGTCGTGCGGCAGTCTTGGCCACGACGATTTAATTAAAAAAATAAAAACTATATACAGGGGCGGCACAAAAAAGAGAGGCATGGTTTTTTCCAGATTTAATAATCGCCAGACCTCGCCTGAGATTAAAATTTTTTATACAGACACGAAACAATCGCATCTTTGTATAGGGCTCCGGTCGTTCGGGAGGATGCATAAGGATAGACATGCCCTCACCCTCCTCCATGTCATTTTAGGCGCCAATATGTCATCCAGGTTGTTTGAAAATGTCAGGGAAAAAAGAGGCCTGGCTTACGAGATAGGCACTGAGATAAAGAAATACAAAGACACAGGTGCCTTTATAGTTAAGGCAGGGACTGAACACGGAAAGGCAAAAGAGGCAGTAAGGCTTATTTTAAAGGAGCTTAAAAACATAAAGACTAGACCTGTGCCTGAAAAAGAACTTAAAAGGGCAAAGGAATTTTTCAAGGTACAGCTATTGCTTGCGCTTGAAGACACATTGACCCACATGGTGTGGCTGGGGGATCATGTTATGGCAACCGGGAGATTGCCTGACAAAGACAGTATTATCAAAGAGGTAGAGTCTGTTACGAGTGGCGACTTACAACGTGTGGCAAATGACATATTTATAAATAAAAATTTAAATATAGCCCTTATAGGCCCTACCGACGATAGAAATGGAAGAGAAATAGAAGAGGAGCTGAACCTGTCATGAAAAGGCCTATATTAGTTGCCCCGAGTATACTTTCGGCTGATTTTGCGCGGCTGGATAGAGAGGTCAAAAAGGCTGAGGACGCAGGAAGCGACATGCTCCACATTGATGTAATGGACGGGTGCTTTGTCCCAAATATTACCATAGGGCCTTTTGTTGTTGCGGCCATAAGGAAGATTACGAGTCTGCCATTAGATGTCCATTTGATGATTGAATCGCCCCATAGATTTATAAAGGATTTTTCAGACTCTGGCAGCGATATTATTACGATACATGCTGAGGCGTATGGCAAAGAGCAAAGAGCAAAGAGCAAAGAGCAGATAAAGGGCACCTCAAAAACTACGAATAAAATAGATGAGGTCAGGATAAGAGAGGTGCTTTCTCAGATTAAGTCTTTTGGGAAAAAGGCTGGTTTATCCCTGAATCCTGATTCACCCTTTTGCATTAAAGATGTTATAGGCGAGGTTGATCTGATACTGATCATGTCAGTACACCCTGGATTTGGAGGGCAGGAGTTTATCGAAGGTATAGTGCCAAAAATAAAAGAGGCCAGGAAATTCTATTCTGGCGACATAGAGGTTGATGGCGGTATTAATGATAAAAACGTAAGATCTGTTATAGATGCGGGTGCAAATGTAATCGTAGCAGGGTCTTATTTCTTTAACGCAGGAGACAAAAGAAGCGCAATAGAGAAGTTAAAATTAAAAATGAAAAAATCTTGGAAAGGACGGTAGAAGGCATGCCTATAAAATTTGGCACAGATGGCTGGAGGGCGGTCATATCAGATGACTTTACGTTTGATAATGTGCGTATTGTTTCCCAGGCCATTGCCGAGCACTTTAAAAAAGAAAATGCGACTATTGTTATTGGTTATGACTGGAGATTTTTATCTGAAAGATATGCTGAGCTAGTAGCAGAGGTGCTTGCTGGCAATGGCATCAGGGCGCTTCTTTCAGACAGGGCAGTCCCTACACCTCTTGTGAGTTTAGCAATAAAGAATAAAGGGTTGTCCGGGGGCATCGTTATAACAGCGAGCCACAATCCCCCGACCTATAACGGCATTAAGATAAAGGCACCGTATGCAGGCTCCGCAGATGAAAAGATTACAAGGTCGATAGAGTCCTGCCTTGGTAAGAATACAATTCGGGACACGCCTTTAAAGAAGGCAATTGATTCAGGCATTGTGCAATTGGTGGACTTAAGGCCGGACTATATGAGATTTATCAAGTCGTATATTGATATGGGCCTCTTGAAGAAATCGCGATTCAATGTGCTTGTAGATTGCATGCATGGAGTCGGAGACGGATATATCCAGGAGATATTAAAGGAGACAGGTATCAAGATTACGCAGATGAGGGCGGGGCGTAACCCTCTCTTTGGCGGCGTAAATCCAGAGCCGATCCCCAAAAACCTTGATGCCGTATTTGAGAAGATGAGAGAAAGTGAGTATGACATTGCGATTGTAAACGACGGGGATGCTGACAGGATAGGCGCTGTTATGCCTAAGGGTAGATATATAAGCGCCGGCCAGATAATGGCGCTACTGCTGCTGCACTTTATAGAGGACAAAAAATGGAGAGGTTCGGTTGTTAAGACCATCTCTAATACTACACTCATAGAGCGCATCGCAAAAAAATATAATCTCAGGTTGCATGAAACCCCTGTTGGTTTCAAATATATCTGCAGGTTTATGCTGGATGAAGATGTGCTCATTGGCGGAGAAGAATCAGGCGGCATTGGCGTTAAGGGCTATATCCCTGAAAGGGATGGCATGCTCCTCGGCATACTTTTAATAGAGATGATGGCGCATAGGGATAAAGGCATAGTAGATATTATGAATCATGTTGAGGCGGAATACGGAAGGTTTTGTTACAAAAGGATTGACATGGATTATACTGATGACAAAAAGAAAAGGCTAATGGGGTTTCTTAAAGAGACCCCGCTAAAAAAAATACTGCAGAGACAGGTCAAGGAAATTAAGTCATACGATGGATATAAATTTATTCTTGATGACGATAGCTGGCTCATAATGAGGCTTTCGGGCACAGAACCTATACTTAGGATATACGCAGAGGCATCCAGCGACAATCTTGCGGAAGAATATCTTGAATTTGGCAGGGAAATTGCCTTAAGCATATAATAGTGTAAACTAAAAAACTGAAGAACTGAAAAACGTAAAAACAAAATGTTTTTCTGTTTTTAAGTTTTTTCGTTTTTAAGTATTACTTTATACATGGACATAACTCGGACAAGGAATTTTTGTATAATAGCTCATATCGACCACGGGAAATCCACGTTAGCCGATAGACTCCTGCAATATACCCATACAATAAACGAAAGGCAATTCAGAGAACAGCTCTTAGATGACATGGATCTTGAGAGGGAGCGGGGTATCACGATTAAGGCGAGTGCTGTAAGGATGTCTTATAAGGCAAAGGATGGCAATGTTTATGAATTAAATTTAATAGATACGCCTGGGCATGTGGATTTCAGCTACGAGGTCTCAAAATCTCTTCCAGCGTGCGAAGGCGCTATCCTCTTGGTTGATGCAGCTCAGGGCGTTGAGGCGCAAACCGTTGCCAACCTCCAGCAGGCCCAGGAAAGAAGACTTAAAATATTCCCTGTCATAAATAAGATAGACCTCCAGAATGCAGAGCCGGAGAGAGTAAAAGAAGAACTGAGGAGCATACTGAAGCTGGACGCCAATGATGTAATAATGGCAAGCGCCAAAGAAGGCATAGGCACAGAAGAGATACTGGAAAGGATTGTTAAGGACATCCCTCCTCCTGAGGGGGATACGAATAAACCTCTGCAGGCCCTTATCTTTGATTCTCTTTATGATATTTACAAAGGAGTTATTGTTTACATAAGGGTTGTTAATGGAGTAGTACAGAAAGGCATGCATATAATAATGATGTCCTCTTCCAAGAAATACGAGGTACAAGAGGTTGGAATATTTAAGCCGTGGATGGAACCGATTGAGTCTTTGTCCAGCGGAGAAGTCGGATATATAACCTGTCAGATTAGAGAGGCCAATGACGTAACTAATGGCGATACAATTACAGACGCTAAACAGCCTGCAGAAAGGCCTCTTCCCGCTTACAGGCCCGTAAAACCCATGGTCTTTTGCGGCATATATCCTGTGAACGCAAAGGATTTTAATGCGCTTAAGAACGCAGTCGAAAAGTTCAAATTGAGCGATGCCTCCTTTTACTTTGAAATTGAAAGCTCGCAGTCGCTCGGTTTTGGATACAGATGCGGTTTTCTTGGCCTTCTTCATATGGAGATTGTTCAGGAAAGGCTTGAGAGGGAGTATGACCTTGACCTGGTCCTTACAACGCCAAGCGCTGTTTACAGGGTTAGGGATAGAAAGGGCAGGGAGTTGGAGGTAGACAATCCGAGCAAGCTTCCTGAACCCCAAAATATAATTGAAATCCTGGAGCCATATACAACAGCTTATATCATGATACCTCAAGATAGCCTCAGCGTTGTTATAGATTTTTGTAAGTCAAGACGGGGGGAATATAAATCTACAGACTACATATCTAAAGACAAAATAAAGTTGATTTTTGAAATCCCGCTGCCGGAGATTATTGTTGACTTTTATGATAAAATAAAGTCGATGACAAAGGGCTACGGGTCGCTTGATTACGAATTGGCAGGCTATAGACCAAGCGATCTTGTGAAATTAGACATATTAATAAATGGTCAGCCATGCGAGGCGCTTTCCTCTATAATACACATGGACAGGGCCCAGTTTAAGGGCAGGGCCTTGGCCGAGAAGCTGAAAGAGTTAATCCCGCGGCAGCTTTTTGAAGTAATAATACAGGCGGCAATAGGTTCTAAGATACTGGCCAGTGCAAGGGTGAGGCCTCTTTCAAAAAACGTGACAGGAAAGTGTTACGGCGGAGATATTACGAGAAAACGCAAGCTCTGGCAGAAACAGAAGGAAGGTAAAAAACGCCTTAAGCAATTCGGAAGGATACAGATCCCACAAGAGGCATTTTTGGCTGCGCTCAAGGTCTAACCCCAAATTTGGGCATGGAATTCACCCTTTAGGGTTTTACTGCGCACACAGCCCTTGACATCAAAGATGTCAAGGGCAACTACAATCCGTAATGTAGTTGCCCAATTCATTGGGCAGGACAGCCTTCAGGGTTCCATCGTGAATAATAAGTTAAGAGGACATTATGAATGATAGAGTGAGGTATTTCATAAAAGAATGGGTTGAGCCAGTTATAATAGCTGTAATATTGGCCCTGGTCATACGGACGTTTATTGTGCAGGCATTCAAGATTCCAACTGGTTCAATGAGGCCGACATTAATAGAAGGCGACAGGATCCTTGTAAATAAATTCATCTATAAATTTAAAAAACCAAAAAGAGGGGATGTGATTGTCTTTATCTCTCCTGAAGACAAGAAAAAGGACTTTATTAAAAGACTGATAGGCCTGCCTGGCGAGACCATAGAGATATCCAACGGAAATATCCTGATTGATAATAGAGTTCCTGAAGAGGCCCCAGTAATAAGAGAACGTTATTATTACAATAGAGGAGACTTTGGCCCTAGTAATCAAATGTTAAATGTACCTGAGGATGCGTATTACGTACTTGGGGACAATAGCATCTCCAGCAGAGACAGCAGATATTGGGGATTTCTGCCAAAGAGGTATTTGCTCGGCAAGGCATTTCTCATTTATTGGCCGCCGAGCCGCATAAGACTGATTAAATAAGGGACCGGAAGACACATCATATACCCCCATAGCTTGAAAATCCATCTTTTTCCT
>CAYZNX010000056.1:0-7557 GCA_964479825.1 uncultured Planctomycetia bacterium
CCGCCTATGGCGGAGAAGGCTGGGTTCCTGTAGACAGGACCCGCTGGCCTGTAGAGGCAAGATTACCCTCGATAACTCACACCCGGCTGGCAGCGCCCTTGAATTTATCTCATTTGTGTGATATAATTTCTTTGAAGCCGATAAAGCTACACAAACGTGCCTTGTATTAGGCAGAGCCAGATCGTGCAACGATCAATCTTTATCGGCTTCTTTTTTTATATATCAGCTTCAATCTGGATGATGGATTATGCAGTCTTCTAAGATTATATCAATATATAGCACTATAGATAGACAGGCCAAGGGAGAATACGCAATAAATCTTGCAGCAGCACTTGCCAGGCTTACAGCAACAAGGGCCGCTGTAATTACCTTTTCACGGATAGGCATAGATGAAGTGATTAGGTTAAAGGAAAATCCTGCTGAAGATAATAAGGTGATAAAGGTAGGCTCGGATGTGGATATTTTAATACCCTATACTATTGATAGACAATATATTAACTGTCTAAGGGGAGATTACAGGTATGTAATAATGAACCTATCTCCTGACGAAAATGAATCAATATATGAGATATTTTCTTACTCTGATGCGATACATTTGTTCGTTGACTCTACAAAAGACGATCTTATAAAGGCCTATAATTTTTTGGAAGGCCTTTCTAATCAAGGCATGAGGGGGGTGCTTGGAATTTTAAGGATTATTATCAACAGACTTAAAATATTTGATAAGTTTTCAGAAGAAGAGATCATCTGGTTGATAAGAAGGGATATATGGGCTATCATACCCGAATGCGGGATATTGGATATGCCCATAGACCCACAAGGAACCCCACTTGTTTTAAAAAATCAAGAAGCAGAGTACTCTAAGGCAATTTTACGCATTGCAAAGAAGGAGACAGGAAGGTTATTGGGTCTGGCCCTCGGGAGCGGCGCTGCCTTTGGACTGGCACATATAGGCGTCCTGAAGGTTTTAGAAAGAAGGTGTATCCCTATAGATGTTTTGTCAGGTTCAAGTATAGGCGCGCTTATAGCGAGTATGCGCGGACTTGGGTTTACTTCCGAGAGGATAGAGAATATTGCAAAAAAACTCAGGAATAAGCTTTATATACTGAGGCTTTTAGATTTTACAATTCCTGCATCAGGGATACTGGCCGGCAGGAGGTTAAAAGGTTTTATAAGAAGTATTTTAGGAGAAAAAAGATTTGAAGATTTACTGATACCTGTTAAGATAATAGTATACGACCTTACTAATAGGGAAGCGGTTGTAATAGACAGAGGGCGATTGGCAGACGCAGTTTATATGAGCGTGAGTGTGCCAGGCATATTCCAACCCGAAAGCAAAGAGGGCAGATTGATGATCGATGGCGGAGTTTCAAACCCTGTGCCTGTAGATGTATTATTGAGAGAAGGGGTTAATAAGATAATAGCAGTAAATGTCTTACCAGGCCCAGATGATATATATAAAAGAAATATGCTGATAAAGAAAAGGGTGGAGAAGGAGAATGTTCTTTTGCGTAACAGCCCTTTTTATGTCAGGCTTTGGGTATGGGCAAAAAATTTTTTCAGGAAAAACTTTATACCTAATATCTTTGATATAATTATGACCAGCATGCAGTCGGCAGAATATATATTAGCTGAGAATAGCTGCAAGCATGCTAGTTTGACCCTGCATCCAGTGTATGAGGATGCTACATCTATAGACTTCCATTTAGTAAATGAGTTTATCAAGAGGGGAGAAGAAGAGGCGGCAGCACACCTTGAAGAAATAGAGAGATTGGCCTTTGGTTAACGCATGGAAGACAAGAAAATAAAGATTTTAATAATAGAGTTTAATAAACAGAATATATTAAAGATAAAAGATATCCTTACAGGCAGCCATACCGGCATGTCGTACGAGGTATCATGGATACAGAAAGAAGAGAGCATACTTAAAAAAATAGACGAAGAGATATTTGATGCCATTCTTCTTTCATATGACCTTCCAGGGTCCAATGGCCTTGAGATACTTTCTGATTTACAATATAAAGACCTCAACAGCCCTGTTATTGTTATGGCTGATAGGGGAGATGAGATGTTTGCTACCCAGGCAATGCGCCAGGGCGCTTATGATTTTGTAATTCGGGACAGTGGCTTTGAGAAAGGCCTACCGCTGGTTATCTATAATGCTATCAATGCCTTTCATGCAAAGAAAGAAAGAGAGAGGCTTCAGAACGAGGTCATTGCCAAAAAGGTTGAGTTGGAGGCAGCAAACAGAAAGCTGAAAGAACTTGATAAAATCAAATCTGGTTTTGTTGCTAATGTTGCGCATGAATTCAGGACACCGTTGACTATAATAAAGGGTAATATAGATTTGGTTATTAATGGCCTGACCGGCAAGATTCCTCCTGAACAAAAGGACCTGCTGGATGGCGCAGTAAAGGTAACAAATAGATTGTCCAGGCTTGTTAATGACCTGTTGGATATATCAAAGATAGAAGCAGGAAAGATGCAGCTGAGGAAGGAAAGGATAAATATAAATAATATAATAGAAGACAATATTATTGTTTTTGAGAAGTTATTAAATGATAGACGACAGGTATTGCAGAAGGAGCTTTCAAAAGAAATGCCAGACCTGATAGGCGATCCAGACAAGTTAAGTCAGGTGTTTGTTAATATTTTTAGCAATGCAATAAAATATAGCCCTGAGGGAGGGAGGATAAAGGTTAAAACCACGAACCTTGAAAATGAAATAATGATAGAGATATCTGATACTGGCGAAGGCATGATGCCGGAGGATATAGACAGGATATTTGATAAATTTACCAGGGTAACCGCAGAGAAGAAAGAAGGCACAGGATTAGGCCTTCCGATAGCAAAAGATATTGTTACTCTTCATCATGGCAGGATATGGGTAAAGAGCGAGGCTGGAAAAGGAAGCCAATTTTATTTTACTCTACCAAAAGGGGAGGCAGGATGAGGCGTCTTATGTTTACAGTGGTGGTCTTGGTGCTGATTGCCAATTTAGTTGGCTGTGCGCGTACAAAACGCATAGCGAACGATATAGACTGGATGGTTTTTGATGGCCAGCCCATGGAAGACAATTAGTAGCGAGCCAGAGGTTGAGGCTTTGAGCAGCATGATTACGTAAATGCTTAGGATTAAACCTGTTGTGCGCGTGTTCATTTGGAGGCAGTGCATATTTCATGTTTATAGACAGGTTCAAAGAAGATATTAAGTCTGCAATTGAAAAAGACCCTGCGGCAAAAAATGCCCTTGAGGTAGTATTATGCTACCCGGGACTACATGCCTTGTGGTCTCATAGATTGGCATATTTTTTATACACAAGGCGCTTATTTGTGCTTGCCAGGGTTATTTCCCATATATCTCGCTTTCTTACAGGCATAGAAATACATCCAGGCGCTAAAATAGGAAGGCGCGTTTTTATTGACCATGGCATGGGCGTGGTTATTGGTGAAACCGCGGAGGTTGGAGACAATGTAATTTTATATAAGGGGGTTGTTCTGGGGGGCACAAGCCTTGAGAAGGGTAAACGCCATCCAACTATCGGGGATAATGTTATAATAGGTTCTAATGCCTGCGTTCTAGGCCCTATTAAAATAGGAAACGGAGCCAGGATAGGTTCTGGATCTGTCGTAGTGAAGGATGTGCCCGATGGCGCTACTGTAGTCGGCGTTCCAGGTAAGATTGTTGAAAAGAAGATGGCAGAAAGACTGTCTTTAGATTTTGAACACGGCAACCTCCCAGATCCTGTAGCAGACGTAGTAAGAATTATGCTAAAGATGCAGCATGAGCTGGAACAGAGATTGAAATTGCTGGAGAAGGAGCACAATATAAAAACAAGGAGCATCTTTCATGATTACGAAGAGAAGGCGACAGAGGAATTGCCAGACCAATGAGGCTATGATAACTGTGGTGGAAAATAATTGACAATCTCTGTATTATATGGTAATATAATATTTTGAAAGTACCTTGCTGAAAATAGTTTTCTGGCAAGGCGAACAAAAGGAGGGGGAAGGAAGTGCCGAAGGGAAAAGTAAAATGGTTCGACAATAAAAAAGGCTACGGCTTTATTACTCCTGAAAATGGCAAGGATGTCTTTGTGCATCATACTGCCATAAAAGGAGAAGGCTATAAAAGCTTAGAGGAAGGCCAAGAAGTAGAATTTGATATTGTCCAGGGACCAAAAGGAGAACAGGCAGCTAACGTATCTAAGGTGTAACAGACGCAATACCAGCTGTCTTATCCCGCACCTTTAAAAAGGTGCGGGATTTTTTTTAAGGCCACTGTCGAAGCGAAGGAGATTTTGTCATAACTATGTCTGGATTTATACGGATATGGAAAAGTTTGGATATAGATGATATTAAAGGGCATCTGTTAATAGTAGGAGAGTTAACCGCAGATTGTTCTAAGTGCAGGACCCTTGGCATCAATTATTCTGAGGCACGTGTCTGTCCGAAATGCGGGACAGGCTTTAAATATATAGCCTCAAGAAGTAAGGATATTAAGAGGGTAGCAAACAAAAGGCCTGACCTGATCTTTATAGATATGGATGATTATAAAAGAGAGACAGGAAAGGCCAGGGCAAGAGATTTATTTTCTTCTAACGGCTAGGGGAACAGGGAAAATCTTGTTATAGACTGCAGCACATTGAGCGAACACAATGGATAGAATTTTTTGCCTTCCTTAAAAGTCCTGGCCTTGTAAGGAATTGCCACCTCTTTAATTTTAAATCCTTTCTTGCTTACCTTTATTGTAAGTTCTGAGTCTATGCCGAAGCCTTTACAGGCCAGGTCTATTCCTGCGAGTGTATTTTTTTTGAAGACCTTAAGGCATGTCTGCGGATCGGTTAGATGCAGGCCGTTCAGGGTATTTATAAGAAGTGTGCCGAATTGATTCGCAAGAAAATACAGCATCCTCATGTTTTCCGGATGGGCATTGTGTAAAAACCTAGAGCCATATACAATGTCGGCCTTTCCCTGGATTATGGGATTCAACAGCGATGGATATAGATTAGGGCTGTATTCCAGGTCTGCATCCTGAACGATTATTATATCCCCGGATGCCTCTGGGATGCCCGATGCGAGGGCTGCACCCTTACCCTGTTTTTTTAGGTGATGTATAACCTTTATTCGCGGGAAGGCCGAGGTTGCCTTATCCACAGTTTTGTCTGTGGACCCATCATCAATAAGTATTATCTCCTTTTGGTTGATATTGCAGGATGACAAATCAACTGAGATTATTTCTCTTATTATTTGTTGTATAGAGCCTTCTTCATTGTAGGCAGGTATTAAGATAGATAACTTCATAGATGTTATTATAATCCGGATTAACTTTAAATGCAAAACATATTCTCCGTAACCGGTGAGTTAACGGGGGTAATATTGCTTGTCCAGGACCCGCTGGCTACAGGAACCCAGCCTTTAGGCTGGCAGAGCTTAACTTCACAAAATAAGCATTGCAGAAAATGTGAAATTAAGTAGCGAAGCGCAATGAGCCACAAACCGTAGTCTGGCCTCGAAGCAACACCTGAGCACGAACGAATACCACGAGCTATTAGTATTCACGATGAAACCTGCCCGTACTACATTGCTTCAGGTTCCATGCCGAACCGCTGCGGTAACATATCCAAGATACTTGGTCTTCCGCAACTCTATAAGCTCTACGGCCTATCGAAGCGATAGAGGCATGAAACCCTAAAGGGTTAATTGCTATTGACCTTAATCGTTTAATACGTTATAATAAAAATATGTTAGCAAGGAATAATAAAAAGGTCCTACTGGCAGAGCATGAAAAAAACATTGCAGAAATACTTGTGTATCTGCTGAAGGCGTGGGACTACGATGTCATTGTTACATCTGACGGTTTGTCAGTGATTGAGACTGTAAGACGCGAGCAGCCTGATATTATTATTGTAGATTTTAACCTGCCGAGGATGGACGGCCTGATGCTCTCTAAGGCGCTAAAAGAGGATTTTCTTACTGCCCACATACCAGTGATAATATTAATAGATAAGAAACAGATAAGAAAGAAGATGCTTGAGATTGAGCAGGGGGTGGATGACTATATAGCAAATCCTCCTGACCCGATTGATTTAGAGGTCAGGATGGAGATGGCCTTACGCAGGACAACGCACCAATTGCACGCAAATGCATTGACCAGGCTTCCTGGTAACAGACAGATTGAGAAGGTTATCCAAGGCAGGATAGAAGGCGGGGCCGTTTTTTCCGTCGCCTATTACGATATTGACAATTTTAAATCGTTCAACGATAAATATAGCTACTTAAAAGGCGATAGCATCATTAGGCAAACCGCCTACATTATCTCTACGACTGTAAAGCGGTTCGGCAATAAAGATGACTTTGTCGGACATATCGGTGGAGACGATTTTGTTGTCGTCACGAACCCGAGATGCGATAAGGTAATAGCGTCTGAATCTATATTTGCTTTCGACAGGCTGGTGCCTTTTCATTATAGCGCAGAAGACAGAGAACGAGGCTTTGTTGTCTCAAAAGACAGGAGAGGGAATGTAGCAGATATCCCTCTTATGAGTATATCTGTCGCGATAGCGAATAATAAAGAATACAAGTTACAAAACATAGTAGAGCTTATGGAGGTTATAGCAGAGGTAAAGCGGTATTTAAAAACGCTTAAGGGAAGTAATTTCCTTATTAATCGCAGGAGACCGACAGGTAAAGGCCCTTCTATCGGCACAGGGTCCAGCGATGTGTTAAGTAAAATAGACAGGCAAAAAACAGGATTTAGATACAGGCCTCTTGGTCAGATATTGTTAGAGGACAGGGCATTGACTTCTCAGCAGCTTGAGGTTGCTCTGAATAAGCACTGGAGCACTGGACAGAAGATAGGCCAGAGCATCATCGATCTTGGCATGGCGAGCGCAGGTGATATTGTAAGGGCATTGGAGGCGCAGTTGAATATACCTCATTATGATATAAGAAAATTAAATCATAATGGCCGGCTAAATGAAGTTATAGAAAAAATGCCGCTGGATTTAATGAAAGAGTTGGGCGCGATCCCTGTCAGAGAAGAGAAGAAAAATATAAGCCTGATCATGTTAAATCCAAAAGATATTGATGCGATAAATAAGATAAGAAAAATCACAGGGTGCGAGGTAAATCCTTTTTTTGTGCTTGATAGTGAATTTAACGAACTGCTGGATAGGACAATAAACAAGGCCGATAAAGGCCTGTAGCGTTGGCTTTTCATCGCTCGGTAGCCCAGCCACCATATCGCTCTTGACTGCCTAACTAACCTATTCTAATTACAGAGGTTACGGCTTGTAAGAGTAACGTAGGTCTGTTGGCTTTGCGCCCCCTGATTTCTCGAGGGTTTGCCTTTATCGGCTAATATTAATTATATCATAATAATATTATGTTTTCAAGAAAAATCCGCCCTTCGGGCGGGCAGAGACTTTTTGTAATCGGTGAGTTAACAGGGCTAATACAATACACAGGTGATGAGCGCAAAACTTTAGGTGTGTTCGCTTAAGCTGAAAATTTTCCCCTCTTTACACATGTATAGTAAATAGCTCGTGCTATTGGT
>CAYZNX010000057.1:0-7402 GCA_964479825.1 uncultured Planctomycetia bacterium
GCCCTATCTAATCTTGCCACAGCCCAGGCCAATGCAGCAGTCTCTCATAAAAGAGACATTCCAGAACTTATAACACACTACACCATAGAGGAAATACTTTTATATGTTGAAAAAAGCACTCCAGAGACCCAGAAGCTCTACTGCCAGGTATTATTCATAGGTGGTCTTGACTTTGTATTACAGCCCAAGAGAGCAATTGAATCAGCCTATGAAATCGCAGATATTTATCTACAAAATCTAGGTTTTGATGAATCAAAGAGAAGTTTACTTCTCAAGACAAAAGAAGGAATTATCAAGTTATTAGATGCTAAGAAGGAAAGAGACCTCTTACGCCAGAGGAGGTTTATTTATAATGTGATGGAGATAATTGCCTCATGGGATAGATTATCTCCAGAAGATTCAAGACTCTATAACTTTGCCAGTATATTTATCGAATATAAGATAAACAAAATCCCTGACTTCCATAAGGTCGCTTCTATATTAAGACTTTTAGAAGAGTCTCAACGTGACGAAAACTATCGCAACCTGCTCTTAAGATTAACTAAAGATCCACCCGTATTCTTATATCAACTTGAGCTGATTGCAAAATTCAAGGCTTGCTTTGATATGTTAGATGCCAAAAAAAGGGGAGATATATTCTCCAAGCTTAAGTTGGCTGATTTAGAAAAAGATGAGTCTGAAAGTGCTATTAAGGATGTCGTAATTTCGTCCTTATCTGAACTAATAGGTTATCCACTTCATAAGGTAAAAGAGGAGCTACTTACGGATTGGTTCTTCAATGCTGTTTCCTATCTCAAGACATTGTCAGAAGGTGACAGAGAAACCCTAAAAGATATACTAAGCCGCTACATCCAGTATGGGTCAGAGGCAGCTATTGTGTATATAAATGCCCTTTCCGGAAATGAGCCATTTAGAAACAAAAAAGATTGGCTTAAAGGTCCAGGACAGAAGACCTTAGAAGTAACTACCTCTATTACGTCACAGGAAAGATTAAGAGAAATCCAAAATGGTGTGCTTCAAGATATAAAGAAACTTTTATCAGAACTTAAAGTAGAAGGCACGCAAGATTTTATCTCCGAAATAGATAATTTAATCCAGCAGCAAGGACATCGTGATTTTGAAGAACTGGCTAAGAGGATAAGAAAATTTATCCAGACTAAAAAAGAAAAGAAGAAAATAGACCAAGATGATAAAACAGCAAAGTCTATATCAGACCATCTAAATCAATTAATCTCTATTACTATTCAGGCGCTTCCCAGGGGCGAAAGCCTGACTGTAGAAATAGCCCAAGACCCTATAGAGGTCTTAAACTTAGGCGTAGGATTTGAGTCTTGTCTGAGGATTACAAGAGGTAATCTGGGAAGCAAGGCAAGGTATGCCTTAGCATACACAACAGACCTGAATAAGAGAGTAGTATATGTCAGAGATAAAGCAGGAAAAGTGAGGGCAAGAGTTGCCTTAGCCCTTTCAGATAAAGGGATTGTCCAGATATCAAGAGTGTATACAAACATAAATCTATCTATTCAAGATATAGCACCATTCTTAAAGGAATATGCAAGGCTATGCAGGACAAAGCTATATCTTGTTGATGACCCAAAAGATAGTAAATTCCGACATTTAAAAGAAACCCTTTTAATAAAAGCTGCTGTAGCAGATAAGTTCTATTCTGATAATACAGAGGCATATTCAGGTGACTTCAGTTATTCAAGTGAGTTCTACGTATATGATGGAGAAGGAGAGGTTTCAAGTTCAGAGCAAGAACCTGTCCCAGGAGAACAACTTATAGGATCAGATAGAGGCCTTTGCGTCACAGGAGATACCCTCCTTCCAGTGCTTCGCAGAAAGGATCTCATGAGATCCTTCGGTCGTCTTTCGGACGACCTCAGGATGAGCAGTCGGACAGACGAAGAAAACTCCCCGACTGCTCAATTTATTGTTGGAATTAACCCTTCAGGGTTTCATTGCGCAGACAGCCTAAAGGCTGGGTTCCAGCAGGGCAGGAATTTACCCTTTAGGGTTTCATCACAGCCACAGCCTAAAGGCTGGGTTCCTGTAGTAGAATTTGTTCCTATTGTCAATGTCCGCCCAGGCGACTATGTCTTATCCTTAAACGAAGAAACCCAAAGAATAGAGCCGCATAGAATAAATGCCCTGCTTGATATGGGCGTAAAACCGGTGTATCGCCTCACTACTTCATCAGGGAGAAGTATAAAGACTACAGCAAATCATCCGTATTTAGTTAGGGCACAGGACAGCCTAAAGGCTGGGTTCCCCCGTGATGGAATTAACCCTTTAGGGTTTCATTGCGAGGGCAGACTAAATACTGAGTTCCATGAGGGTAAATGGGTAAAGGTTTCAGAATTAAGAGCAGGACAGGAGATTGCAGTGCCGAGGATAATAGATTTATCTTTCAATAGTTACGGTAGGATGCCCTCTTTTACAGATGCGTATTTTGGTTTTGGTGATTATAGCGAGACCCTTACTGAAAATCTCAGGGGTGTTCCTATTGAGAAAAGAAAGGATTGCAGGACTAGAGTTCTCAATGGTAGGAGGCTTGATTTTTATAAGGATAATTCCTGGGTTAGAACCAATGGGAAAATGGAAGATGTTGCTAAAATCTGCATCAAAAGTAATAAGGACAAGGTTTTCTCTGATACAAAGATTGATGATTTCTTCATCGCAGAGCCCAGAAAGATTACGCTCAAGGATGCTCTCTACTTCGTAGCCTGCGCCCCTAAGGGTTTTAATTGTAGCAATAAAGAGGCATTCATCAGCAAGGAATTTCATTTAGGTGGTTTCCTGAATAAGGATGTCCTCATTTTTAATAATTCCTACAGCATAATGAATAGCTGCCTGGATATCTTCGCGGGTAAGCTGGGGATAGCAATCGGTGAGTATTCGTTCAATGGTATAACCTGCTTCAATAAGTTCCAGAATGAGATAGATGGGTATGCGTGTTCCTTTAATACAAGGCTTACCAAAGCAGATTTTTGGGTCAATAGAAATTCTATTTTCCAGAGAATTATTAGCCATTATTCTCACCTCCAGATAAAACTATACCATAATTTTATAAATGCGTCAAGCGCTATTCTTGCCAAGAATGCCTACGCGCAATCAGTTTTAGAGACTGATATCCTCTGGGATAAAATCGCCTCACAGCCTAAAGCCTGGGTTCCAACGCAGGAATTCAGCCTTCAGGCTGATAGCACAAAGAGTGACATTTTATGGGATAAAATCGCCTCCATAGAATTTGTTGGCTATGAGCATGTGTATGATATCGAGGTAGAAGGCACGCATAACTTTATCGGAAATAATATATTTGCGCATAATACGGCCACGAATGGTGCTGTTGACTTCTTGCCGCAGCAATCAGGCTCAACTGATGTCGTAGCCACACGGCTGCCGGTCGCAGCATCACTACTATCCAGTAAAGGAAGACAAAAATTCCCGCCCCCACTACTAAGATTACCTAAAGCTACAACAATCCCGCAATATTGCGAGAGATATTATGAAACAATTAATGATGGGGCTAGATATGAACTTTTGGTTTACTATGAGGGAGACAGAAGTGTTTCAGCTATTTATGTGGTTACACCAATCAGAGTAAGATATCTTATTACGCCGAATGGTATTGTTCCATTGGATAGAGTAGGTAGCGATCTTTCACAAGAGGAATTGATGCAGTCAGTGGTGTCTGAATTGTTTTCTCTAAGAGTGGTCCAGAAAGCCACTCAGGATTTTGGAGTTCCTTGGAGTAATTATAGGGAACATATTCCAATGATTGCAGGTGTAACTTTAATGAATGTGCAGATATGGAATAGAAAAGGAGAATATCTATTACTTCCTTTTCGAGACGAAAGGGCTATTAGCCCATTAGTTGATAAGATAGAGAGGATAGCACGTAATCTATATAATTTGCCAGATGCAGCTACATCAGAGTTTAGTTTTCTTGCTGGTTACAAGGCCAGGTTGTTTAAAGAAGGTCGGGCTCAAATCCTGAACATAAAGATAGACCCAACGATGCCAGAGGACCGTATTAGTATTCACCCTTCAGACAAGCCTGAAGAGCGCGCGCTCAGAGTTCACAGCTTAGATATTTTTGAAGGTATGACCGATCGACAATTAATGAGTTATCTTTTACTTTCATTTTGTGCAGTCTCAGGAACAGAATTGATAGATACAGTTTCTTTGGTAAGTTTAGGGGAGGGAGTCGATCTTGCTGAAAAAGATATTGATATAAGGGTTAGTCCAGATGTTGCTATCACAGTTAAAGGACAGGCCTTCTTTGAAGTTGTAAAAGAGATAGAACGAGCGATAAAAGGATTGCCTGATACAGAGGTTTTAGTTGAGATAATACCAGGCCCTAGCCAAGCAAGTCTTTTAGAAGAAGATTTAGAGGCACGCGAGCAACAAAGATTGGAAAGGGAGTTAGAAGAGCGCAATAAGGCCTTAAGGGCTCAATTGGTAGCTAAATACGGACACATAGGCACATATATATTCCAGATTTATGAAGAGATAGAACGCGACTATCGCCCAATAGCAAATACCTTTATAAACGCATTTCTACGTGCTGATATAACTGGAGATGATTTGAGTGAAGAGATTATTTCTCAAATCCGAGAGATACGTATGAAGATGTATCTAGATGAAAACGATATTGTTCAGTTATTAGAGGTATTGAAACTATGTGATAACAGTGTAACGAGAATCAGGTTTTTACAGTATTGTCTTGGTCTTGACAATAGACATGGGTTGGAAAGCTTGATCGAGCAGTTGTCCTCTTTCCCAGTTAAGATTGATTCAGATATTCTTGAGCTCATAATTTCAGGAGCCTACTCACTTCTTGCAATGACTAAAGCTATTTTGGAAGAATTTCCTAGTAGCGATAGACAGGGCGCTATCCCTTCTGTAATTAGGGCCTGCAGAGTACTTATTGAAATGCAGTCTCGTAGCGATACTCTTTTGCCGATTCTTAAAGGATGCGGAGATTCCCGAGCTAGAGTATCTTTCTTGAGGGTATTTTGCGAATTACCTTCTGAAAGGAGATCTTTATTTTTACGACAACTTGGGAGGTTTATTGAAAATCCCATTTTAGAAGAAATTATTATGGCTGTACAGAAAAATTTAACGATATATCAGGAACTTAGAGAAGCGTCAGAAAGGCTCAGAACCTTAAGAGCAGAATTTCGCACTCGTTATTATGCAGTTACAGGAAATTTATGGGAAGGAAAGAATATCCCTTTTGCAGATTTAGCACCACAAGATGCTATAGACTTTCAAAGGTTATACGACGAGGGCTTTATGGTTATATACGAAAGAGGCATAAGTAGCCTTGATAGCGCTGAAGTCAGCAGGGCTTTAATAGAATCTAAAAGTATAGTAGATGAACTTGAAACTATTGCAGATAGAATTAGGATAGCAATTTCTGGGTTGGAAGCAGAAAAAGAAAGCGAGATTAGTAAACTAAAGTGGAGACTCAGTGAACTTAATCAAAGGATTAGCTCTGAGCCAACTATGGCAAAAGCCATAGATAGATACAAAATACCTTTTGCACTGGCAAGGATTCATTTACCATTGGATGAGTTAGCTAAGATAACAAATAGGGAAGAATTTGAATTAAGATGCGCATCTTTTAATCAAAGACTGAGCCAATATGAAGAGTATTATTCAACACACTTTGCTCTTTTCTATGAGAGACTCGATAGGGCTTTAGCAGCAAGAGAACAATCACAACTTATTAGAGAGTCGTTTGGGATTCATCCTGTTCGTGGCGAGAAGCAAACATTCTATGAGTATTTGAACCAAGAAGAGTATCCGTTAGAGATATATATTGTTAGGCCAGACTTTGAGACATACAAAACCCCTGCTGAATTAGAAAAGCGTCTTGCAAGATTTGAAAGTTGGATAGCCATAGAGACTCAGACAATAGAATCATATCAAGAGCTTATGGTAAAAAGATCTGAATTGAATTTTAGAAAACGAGCTGCCATAGATTTAGCCGATTCTATTATAGAAATTGCTCAGTCTGCGCTGCTTGGATTTTATAATGGAGAAGATATGGAAAGAGTATATGGAGATAGCTTGAACGTGCGTGAGTTTTTTAGTCTTTGTTCTGAAATACTAATAAGAATAAAGACCTTAGAAACCCATTTTCCATCAATCATAACACATCCACAGTATACTTCCAATCTAATCGCAGCAATAATAGATAAGAAAGGGGATTTAGAGGGCTTAGTTGCACATGCAAAAGAAGCATTAAAGACTTTTGATTATATCGTAGGGCCAAGAAGAGGAGACGAAGAAACACTTAGACCACTTGCTTATACCCCATTTGGGATGTTAGGATCAGGTGAAGATGCGAGCATAGATGACATTAAACGCGTTTACCGGCGTCTTGCAATATTATTTCACCCAGATACATGGCGACAACACCAGCAAGAAACTGGAGTAAGAAATTCCGAAGAAGCAGAGGAACTTTTCAAGGCTTTACAGTGGGCATACGAACTGCTACAGGATGAAGATTTTTTGAGAAGTTATAGAGACAATGTTTCTGGTACAAGGAATGTTATTGCTCGAGTGATAGAAGGAACTGAAAATAGCAGAAGATTAGTAGAGATTGTTCAAAAATCTCTTAAATCAGTAAGCCCTACCACAAGACCAAGCCGAGTCCAAACTGACTATGGTAATGGCTCTCCTCCGAAAGTCTTTAGCTTGCAATCCGATGGTGTAGCGCGGACTAGAAAGGAGATTGCTAAAATACTAAATCGTTCCGAGCTAACTATTCAGCCAGATTTATACTTTTTGATTACTGCTGGTGCGCTTTTAAAGAAGGGACGAGGTAAAAATGCAACTTATGAGATTGACCTAGAATTACTAAAAAATCCAGCCTTGATAGGTAGGATACAAAGCATATTAGATGAAAAATTTAAAGTCTTAAAGGAAGGTTGGAAGAATAAAGAAAAAGTTAGAAAGAGGATTTTATCAGAGAAAAAGATGGTTACTGACTCGGACCTATGCGTCACCGGTGATACCCTCCTTCCAGTGATACGTAGAAAGGATCTCATGAGATCCTTCGGTCGTCCTTCGGACGACCTCAGGATGAGCAGTCGGACAGACGAAGAAAACTCCCCGACTGCTCAATTTATTGGGCAAGATAGCTTTTTGCCTGATAAATCAGGACAAAGACGCACCCTTTCGGGTGCTACTCCAGCGCTCGAGTATATTCCCATTACCGATGTCCACCCAGGCGACTATGTCTTATCCTTAGACGAAGAAACCCAAAGGATAGAGCCGCATAGAATAAATGTCCTGCTTGATATGGGGATAAAGCCAGTCTATCGGCTCACCACTTCATCAGGGAGAAGTATAAAGACTACAGCAAATCATCCGTATCTTGTAAAAA
>CAYZNX010000058.1:0-7271 GCA_964479825.1 uncultured Planctomycetia bacterium
ATCCCTGACTCCTGCATGGTTATGCCATACATCACGTCAGCCATATCTATGGTCTTCTTATTATGAGTTATGACAATAAACTGGGATGCCTTTGTGAAGATTTCAAGGCTTTTCGAAAATCGTCCGATATTTGACTCGTCAAGCGGCGCATCTATCTCATCGAGCACGCAAAAAGGACTTGGCTTTACCTTAAATATTGCAAAGATAAGCGCAATGGCAGTGAGGGCCCTTTCGCCTCCAGAAAGTAAAGACACATTCTGAAGCCTTTTACCAGGAGGCCTGGCAACGATCTCTATGCCAGATTCAAGGACATCCCCTTCGTCTAAAAGTATAAGCTCTCCGTCACCCCCTCCAAAAAGCATCTTGAAGAAATTCCTGAACTCAACCTGTATATTCTTAAATGTTTCAATAAAAAGCTCCTTCGTGGTCTTGTTTATCTTGGCTATGGCCTTTAGGAGAGACTCCTTCGCCTTCAAAAGATCATCGCACTGGTTAGTCAAGAAGGCGTGTCTATCTTGAAGCCCTGTATGTTCTTCAATGGCCACTAAATTAACAGGCCCCATCGCGTCTAATTTAGCCCTTTTATCCTCAACATCCTTTTTAAGTTGCTCCCTTTCTATATTCTGCCAGTCTTCTACAACCTGAACTTCATCTAAATCTACCTTGTAGACATCTCGTATGCGCTGTCTCAGATTGTCCAGTCCATAATTCGTCTCTGCCTTTTTAAGGTCTACCTCATGTAATAGAGAACGGATTTCATTGACCTCTTTTTCTGATTGTTTAAAGACGACCTCGCTCTGTCTGGTCTCGCCCATTATCTCTGAATATATCCTTTCAACGGCCTCAAGCTCTCTATCCCCTTTAATCCTTGTCTCCGATAATGTCTCTATATTCTTCTCAAGATTCAATGTCTCGCTATCTAACTCTTCTGCCTTCTTGATTGAATCTTCCAGCTCTATCTTTCTCGCTTTTAAAGAATCCTCTGTATCCTTCAAAGAGGCCTCTAATATATTCAGCGTATTCAGAAGTCCTTCCTTTTTGCTCTTAAGAGAACCTAATTCAGTTCTTTGCTCAGTGGTCTCTATAAGAAGCTGCTCCTTTTCCCTCGCATACCCATCCATTAAATCTTCGCTTTTCTTTATCTTTTCTTCATTAAGTCTCGTTTCATTTTCTATCTGTATAAGCGCCTCTTTTGTAGTTTCTTCCTCTTGCCTGAAGTTTTCTGTCTCAGACTTTACCTCGTACAACTCCAGATTTACAAGCGATATCTCGTCATCAACTCCTTTTATATTTTCCTCAATATTGCCTCTCCTGTTTGCCGCATTAGCAGATAGTATTTCTTTCTCATTTAATTGCCTGCCGGCATCACTCAGGTTTTTTTCTAACTCAATCCTTTCCTGATCCATGCTGGATTTATCCTTCCCTATCTCCTCTGCCCTGCGCTCAAGTTCAATTATAGCCTGCGATAATTCCTTCATCTGCAGGTCCCTATTTAACAGGGTAATGCCCTCTTTTGCAATATCCCCTCCGGAAATAAAGCCTGGCCTTACTATCTCGCCTAAAATCGTAACAAAGACATATGGCCCTGAGTTACTGTGTTCCTGCAGGATTGCGGCTGCATCTTCTAAATCCTTTACTATAAAAATATTCTTCAAAAGATGGCTCAGAGTACTTTTAAAGAACTCGTCTATATCTACAAAATCAATTGCCTTGCCCATGACCCTGTGATCTTTTAAATCCTGCCCATCTACTGCTTTAACCGAGCCGCCAAACGAGGCAGGATGAATGAATGAGGCCTTGCCGCACGAATTCTCTTTTAGAAAATTGATGGCCCTCACTGCGGACCCCATATCATCAACAACTATAGACTGCAGGTTTTCTCCGAGACAAGCCTCAATGGCCCTTTCATAACCTTTTTTCACACTCAAGATATTGGCCAAGACATCTCTTGCTCCTTCAATTGCCCGCTGGGCATCTCGTGTCTTTCCTAGAATAGAACGGACGCCGGAAGAAAAGCCTTCATACTTTGCCTTTGCCTCTTCTAAGACCTCAAGCCTGGATTTATTCATAGCCTGTGCCTTGTGGATATTCTTCGATTCCTCTGCCAGGTCTTCTATGCGAGTTGACAGACGGGATATATCTTGAGAAATCTCGTCCATCTTTGACTTTAAAGACAAGGCCTCTCTTTCTATGGAATCCGCTTCATGGATACAATCATTGAGTTTGGCGTTTAGGCTGTTTTTTTCTTCGGAAATGGTCTGTAATTCAGCCTCCAATCTCTTAAGCCTCACCTCATGGGTGCCAATGGAGGCAGATATCTTCGCTAAATTATTTCTTAACTTAGACCCTCTCGAAGCAAGATCTATAACATTTGCCTTTGAAGTGGAAATAATAGTCTCATCCTCTGTTATACTCCTCGAAATCTCTTGAAGCCTCTTCTCTTTTTCTGAGAAATAACTTGATAATCTTTCCCCTTCTGTTTCTAATGTAGCTGCCTTCTCTTTTAAATTCGCGACTTCTTTATGTTGAGATTTTATGTTTTCCTGATTCTTTTGTATCTCGGCCTCAAGGGCTGTACGTTTCTTCTTTAATTCCTCTATCCTTTCCTTATTTAAAGAAACCCTATCTCTGGACTTTGAGATATCTGAATCTGTCTCTATAATACTAGACTTAAAATCAATCCTTTCGCTTTCAACCTGAGAGCGCCTTAGATTCAATTCCGAAAGTTCGCTGCTCAGTCTTAACAACTCGTTATTGAGCTCTGATTCCCTTAATCTGTGTTTATCTATGTCTTTGTTAGAGTCAGAGAGTTTCTGTCTTAACATCTCCAGCTCTATTCGCGATAGTCTTAATTCCAATTCCTTTAATTCTTCATATCCTTCTTTATAACGCTCTGCCTTTCTGGCCTGCCTCTCAATAGAATTTATCTGGCGTTTTACCTCCTGTATGATATCATTTATCCTGACGAGATTCTGCTCTGTATCCTCAAGCCGCCTGAGCGCCTCTCTTTTTTTGGACTTGTATTTCGTAATCCCGCTGGCCTCCTCAAACACCTCTCGCCTGTCTTCTGGCTTAGAGCTTAAAATCTGATCTATCCTGCCCTGCTCAATGAGAGAATATGCGGTTGTGCCTATGCCTGTCCCCATAAATAATTCATTTATATCCTTTAACCTTACAGGGGTCTTGTTTAAAAGGTATTCGCTCTCTCCTGAACGGTACAGCCTGCGCGTTACTGTAACCTCATCATATTCAATCATAAGTAACCTGTCCTGATTAGACAACGTAAGGGAGACCTCAGCATAATTCACAGGTTCTTTGCCGTCACTACCGTTAAATATGACGTCTTCCATCTTTCCGCCGCGTAGCATCCTGGCTGACTGCTCTCCAAGGACCCATTTTATTCCGTCGGCGATATTTGATTTTCCACATCCATTTGGACCCACTATAGCAGTAATGCCTGGCTCAAAATCCAAGCGCGTCTTGTCGGCAAACGACTTAAACCCGAATAATTCAAGCGACTTAAAGTACATATTATTTTTTTAATTCCTCTCTGAAGTTTTTTGTCAGTTCTGGTAAAACCTCAAATAAATCCCCTACTATGCCATAAGTGGCGACTTTGAAAATGGGGGCGTGCGGGTCCTTATTTATCGCTACTATTATATCCGATGACTGCATGCCTACGAGGTGCTGTATCTGGCCTGATATGCCGCATGCTATATATATCTTTGGACAAACTGTCTTACCTGTCTGGCCAACCTGATGAGAGTAGCTCTTCCAATTAGCGTCAACAGCTGCCCTGGATGCGCCAACAGCCCCCCCAATGACCTTTGCCAAATCCTCTACTAATTTAAAATTCTCGCACCTCTGCAGGCCTCTCCCGCCAGAAACAATTATGTCTGCTTCTGTGAGATTCACTGTCTCCTCTATCTCCTCAACAATATCGAGAAGCTTGGTCCTGGAAGAATAAACCTCGTCACTATAACTCTTCTCTATAATGTGGCCCCTGTGATGGTTATTGACTTCTGCCTCCTTCATTACCTTGTGACGCACGGTTGCCATCTGCGGCCTGTGGTTCGGACATATGATTGTCGCCATGATATTGCCGCCAAATGCAGGCCTTGTTTGAAGCAACAGTCTATTCTCCTTATCTATATCAAGGGCGGTACAATCCGCAGTAAGGCCAGCATGTATCCCTATGGCAACTCGCGATATCAAAGACCTGCCTATAGATGTCGCGCCACAAAGCACTATCTCTGGCTTATATTCCTTTATCAGCCTAACCAATACCTTAGAATAAGGCTCGCTCTGATAATGTTTGAGTTTCGGAGAATCTGCTAAATAGACCTTATTAGCGCCTCTATGAATTAACTTATTTGCCTCCTCCTTCATGGACTCGCCTAATAAAACGCCGCACAAATCAACTCCTAACGTATCAGCTAATTCCCTGCCTTTACCTAAAAGCTCATACGCAACACTCTGGACAACCCCATTTTTCTGCTCGCAGAACACCCACACATCCTTGTGCTCTTCTAATCTCTTTGGAAAATCTATCTCCGCAGGGCTTATCTTGGTAAGGACAATCGCATCAAATTTACATGCCTCTATGCACACGCCGCACAGCGTGCATCTATCCAGGTCTATGACTGCCTTTTTATCAAACACCTGTATTGCAGAAAATGGACACGCCTTGATGCAAAGCTTACAGCCCGTACATTTATCGTTGATAACCTTTATAGACATATTAGATGATATCGTTCTTCAATAACTCGACCAATTTAGCGCTGACCTCTTTTGCATCTCCCTGCAAAATCTGACCGCCTTTTCTAGGAGGAGGAGTAAAAACTTTAATCACCTTGGTAGGCGAGCCATTAAGCCCTATCAAATCAGGGTCCACATCCAAGTCTCCGGCCCCCCACTTTTTGACCTCTGCCTTTTTTGCCCTCATCTTACCTTTAAGAGAAGGAAGCCTTGGTTCGTTTATCTCTTTTACAACAGTAATCAGGCATGGCAATGGCGACTCAATAATCTCATAGCCCTCCTCTGTCATTCTTTCTACCTGTATGTATCTATGATTGTCTTTTTGTAAGTTAACCTGCTCTATTTTCTTTACATATGTAACCTGTGGTATATCAAGGTGCGCAGAAATGCCTGGGCCAACTTGGGCAGTATCTCCATCGATCGCCTGCTTTCCACAAATCACCAAATCACAATCACCTATCTTGCGAATGACTTGGGATAAGGTATAACTCGTTGCCCAAGTGTCACTGCCTGCAAATGCCCTGTCTGAAATTAAAATTGCCTCATCTGCCCCGAGAGAGATTGCCTCGCGTAAGGCGTCCTCTGCCTGCGGCGGGCCCATTGTCACCACAATAACCTTGCCTCCAAATTGCTCTTTTAATCGAACGCCTTCCTCTATGGCATACATGTCAAATGGATTTACAATGCACTGCACACCGCTTCTTACGAGGGTATTTGTCTCAGGGTCTATCCTAACCTCTGTAGTGTCAGGAACCTGTTTTATGCAAACGATAATATTCATATTTATGCAGCGCTTTCTTTGATGAGATTAGAGGCAATTATCCCACGCTGTATCTGATTGGTCCCTTCATATATCTGGGTAATCTTTGCATCGCGCATAAACTTCTCAATTGGGTAGTCGCGCATATAGCCATAGCCTCCAAACAATTGCACGCAGTCAGTCGTCACCTTCATAGCCATGTCCGAAGCAAAAAGTTTAGCAATAGCAGAATCCTTTGAAACCTTTTTGCATCCGTTATCTATCATGCGCGCAGTCGCATATATAAGCGCCCTGGCAGCCTCGATCTCCGTAGCCATATCAGCCAGCATAAATTGCACACCCTGAAAAGACGATATGCTTTTCCCAAACTGCTTCCTTTCTTTAATGTATTCGACTGTCAGATCCAATGCACCCTGCGCAATGCCAAGTGCCTGGGCAGCTACTCCCGGCCTGGACTGGTCAAATGTCTTCATTGCAACAATAAATCCCATACCCTCCCTGCCCAAAAGATTCTCCTTTGGTACCTTGCATTCACTAAATATAAGCTCGCGCGTCGCTGAAGCGCGTATACCCATCTTATCTTCTTTCTTCCCAAACTCGAACCCCGGAGTGTCTTTTTCAACAATAAACGCAGCTGCGCCGCGTGCGCCTTTTGATCTATCTATGGACGCGATTACTATATACACCTCTGCCTCACCGCCATTTGTGATCCACTGCTTTGTCCCGTTCAAAATATAATAGTCGGCCTTTTTCTCCGCAGTTGTGGCAATACTGGCTGCGTCGCTTCCAGCACCTGCCTCTGTCAATGCAAATGCTGCAAGCCTCTTGCCCTTTGCTATATCCGGAAGATACTTGTCTCTCTGTTCATCAGTGCCAAATAAGATAATTGGATATGCGCCGAGCGCCGTAGCAGCTAAGGAAAGCGCAATGCCTCCGCAAATGCGTGACAGTTCTTCTGTCGCAAGCACCAGTTCCATTGCGCCCCCGCCTGTACCGCCATATTTCTCTTCTATATAAATACCAAAGAGATCGCTATCTGCCATAATCTTTACAATATCCCACGGGAATATTCCGTCTAGATCATACCTGGCTGCAACAGGTTTAATCTTTTCCCTCGCTATCTGTCTCGCGAGATCTCGAATCATTACCTGCTCTTCAGTCAGTAAATAATCCATATCTCATCTCCTTCGTATATTGTAAACCAATGTCCTGGGTTCACCGTCTCTGATAATATCTAACTTTACCACTTTTGCCGCAGGGTTTGTCCTGACAGCCCTGTATGCCTTATATATCCCATACAAACTATTAACGGCATGTTCGTTTAAACTCTTAATCAGGTCACCCTCTTTTAACCCTGCCCTCTTACCGAGCCCTGTAGCAGCTAAATCTTTAACAAGAAATCCATTTTTACTTAGAACTGCCCTGCCTAATTCACAATTAAATGTTAAACTCGGGCCTTCTCCAAATCTAAAACCTGGCTCTACAGCCCTTATCGTAGAAATCAACACCTGGCCTATATTAGCCAAGGCATGATGGACACTATGATTATCAACGGACCAGACACCATCCCCTATCTCTTCAATTTCGACCTGATCAAAAAAAGCAGCCTCAAGCCGCTTTCTGCCAGGATACAGCACCCTGGGGGAATGGAAGGCATCCTTCTCTAAAACTATCTTATCCTCATGTATATTCCCAATGGAAAAATCAAAATCCTCGCCTTCTAATTTTGTTGAATCTTTATATCTATATTCAA
>CAYZNX010000059.1:0-7179 GCA_964479825.1 uncultured Planctomycetia bacterium
GCTTACTACTGCATGCGCTGCTATCTTCATATTAACATGCCTGTCGCTTGCTATAATCTCCAGCCAGAGATCAAAGTCGCTCGTTGAAAGGATTGCCATTCCTGAAGGCGCAAAGGCTGAAGTTTCTGATGTTAGTAGCGGCGAAGGTCAGGGAGGCAGCGACGAGCCTAAATAAGATTATTGTGCATATGAGGAATATCAGGGTCATTAAAGCCGCCTTCTTTAAGGCGGTTTTTTTATTTCTTTCTTTCTTCTTATTGGCATTCTCAAATCCTGATTATGGCGATGCGATTGTTGTTGGCTCGATAGGTGAGCCGCGGACGCTTGTCCCCATACTTGCATCTGACAGTTCGTCCGGTGCAATATGCGGTCTTGTATTCAATGGTCTCGTAAAATACGATAAAGACCTGATATTGATTGGGGACCTTGCTGAGAGATGGGAGGTTTCAGAAGATGGACGCGAGATCACATTTTATTTAAGAGAGGGGGTTAAATGGCATGATGGCAGGCCGTTTACTTCAAGGGATGTAGAGTTTACTTATAGGAGTCTAATAAACCCTGACGTAAAGACCCCATATAGCGGAGATTTTGAGATGATTCAGAGCGTTGAGGTCATCGGCGATTATACGCTAAAGGTTTTATATAAAGAGCCGTTCTCGCCAGGCCTGGCAAGCTGGGGGATGAACATTATGCCTAAGCATTTGCTGGAGAACGAGGATTTGAACAATACAGATTTTTCAAGGCACCCTGTCGGCACAGGCCCTTATAAGTTTAAATTATGGAAGACAGGAGAGAAATTAGAACTTGTTTCCAATCATGATTATTTTGAGGGCAGGCCTTATATTGATAGGTATATCTACAGGATAATACCTGACCAGGCAACATTGTTTTTGGAATTAAGGTCAGAGGCCGTGGACTATACATCGCTTACTCCTCTCCAATTCAAGAGGCAGACAGACAACACCTTTTTTAAAAGGCATTATCAAAAATTTCATTTTCCGAGTTTTGGATATACGTATTTAGGATATAACCTGAGGGATGACAGATTTCGGGATATAAAGGTCAGGCAGGCAATAAATTATGCAGTGGATAAAGAGGAGATTATACGCGGTGTCTTGCTTGGACTTGGCAGGGTTGCGACAGGGCCTTTTTTACCGGAATCATGGGCTTATAATAAAAAGGTCGACTATGTAAATTATGACCCTCATAAGGCAAGGATGCTCTTAAAAGAGGCAGGCTGGCTCGATATTGACGGCGACGGAATCTTAGAAAAGGATGGCGCAAGATTTTCTTTTACACTGATTACCAACCAGGGGAATGAGCAGCGGAGGATGACAGCAGAAATAATACAGAGGAGATTAAGGGATGTTGGCATCGAAGTAAAGATAAAGATTATAGAATGGAGTGCCTTTGTGAGCGAATTCATAGATAAAAGGAGATTTGATGCCGTGCTTCTTGGCTGGAGTTTATCACAGGATCCTGATATGTATGACATATGGCATTCTTCTAAAACAAGGGAGGGGGAGTTTAATTTTGTAGGCTACTTGAATCCTGAGGTCGATAATCTGCTTTTAGAAGGCCGGAGGACATTTGATCAGCGTAAGCGCTCTGAGATCTATCGCAGGATCCACGAGATTTTATATAAGGATCAGCCGTATCTATTTTTGTACGTGCCTGATGCGCTCCCGATTATACATAACCGCTTCAATGGCATTGAGGTAGGGGTGGCAGGCATAGGCCACAATTTTATAAAATGGTTCGTGCACAGGGATGAACAGCGATACACCCGTTAGTTATCCACATTTTTCAAAAATAACTTCACATTTTAAGCAATGCTTATTTTGTGAAGTTAAGGTTGTAATTACATGGGTAAGTATATTGTCGGAAGATTTATAGGATTGGTTACTCTTTTATTTGGCATCACCTTGATTACCTTTATGGTCATCCATTTAGCGCCTGGTAAGCCTACTGACCTTGAGGCGCAGTTTAACCCAAAGGTTTCTTTGGAGGCAAGACAGAGGATCGCCCATCTTTATGGCCTGGATAAACCTTTACATGTCCAGTATATTGAGTGGGTAAGGAGATTCTTGCGTTTTGACTTCGGGGTCTCTTTTATTGATTCAAGGCCAGTAATAGCTAAGATTACAGAACGGATCCCTGTCACGCTCATTATAAATCTTGCATCCATTATTTTGATATTACTGGTGGGGATCCCTATAGGGGTAAGTTCGGCAGTGAAACAGGGCAGATTTTATGATAGATTTATGACCGTGTTTGTATTTACTGGTTTTGCTGTGCCTACATTCTGGCTGAGTTTGATTCTTATGGACCTTATAGGCGTAAGGTTAGGTCTTTTGCCTATATCTGGAATAAAATCCCTTGAGTTTGAAAGATTCGGTTTTATTGAAAAGATCGTTGATATAGCAAGGCATCTGGCTTTACCTGTTGTTGTTTCAGCTTTTGGAGGCCTTGCTGGTATATCGCGCTATATGCGCAGCAATATGGTACAGGTTTTAAAACAGGATTACATAAGGGCAGCGCGGGCAAAAGGTTTGAAGGAAAGAGATGTGATTTACAAACACGCCTTAAAAAATGCATTGCTGCCTGTGGTGACTATTTTAGGATTGTCTGTCCCAGGTCTGATAGGAGGCAGCGTTATCTTTGAATCTATATTCAGTATCCCTGGGATGGGCAGGCTTTTTTACGAGGCTGTAATGGCGCGCGATTATCCTGTCATTATGGGCGTGCTTGTTATAGGCGCGGGTTTGACGCTATTGGGCAACCTTTTAGCGGATATCTCATATGCCGCAGTCGACCCGCGCATAAAACTCGAATGACAGTATAGCTCAGCGCTTTAACTTCACAAAACATGCATTGCACATTTTGTGAAGTTAAGCTTTCGCGATTAGATTAGAGTATGAATAGGTTAATGCTTTTTGGAGGGATAATAGTATTATTTTTCATAGTAGTAGCTATTCTTGCGCCGTTCGTCGTTCCTTATGACCCTGGCAACATTGATATGGAGAATATTCTTGTAGCGCCATCAAGACATCATATTTTAGGCACTGATAGTTTAGGCAGAGACCTATTTAGCCGCATGGTTTATGGCGCCCGCATATCTCTCTTAGTTGGATTCGTAGCCGTCGGCATCTCCAGTATAATAGGTGTGCTGTTTGGTTCTTTGGCCGGTTATTATGGAAGATGGGTAGATGCGTTTATTATGCGGTTTGTGGATATCATGCTTTGTTTCCCGACATTTTTTTTGATACTTGCCGTTATCGCACTGCTGGAGCCGAACATAATTAACATTATGGTGATAATAGGCGGGACCAGCTGGATGGGTGTAGCAAGACTTATAAGGGCAGAGATACTAAGTTTAAAAGAACGAGATTTTATATATGCAGAGAGGGCCATAGGCGCAAGCGATATAAGGATTATTACAAGGCATCTTATCCCTAATGCAATGGCCCCTGTTTTAGTTAGTATTACTTTGGGCATTGCAGCTGCTATACTGGTAGAATCGAGCCTGAGTTTTTTAGGGATAGGCGTTCAGCCTCCTACGGCCAGTTGGGGAAATATATTAAGCGAGGGAAAATACGTTATGGGAACGGCATGGTGGATGCTTGTATTTCCAGGCCTTGCCATCTTTGTGACAGTGTTGGGATACAATCTCCTTGGTGAAGGGATCCGTGAAGGATTCTTGGAACGGCAAAGGTAATTTAAAGGATAAACTGCCCTAATTTCACATTTTGTGCAATGCTTATTTTGTGAAGTTAAGCTCTGACAGCCTGAAGGCTGGGTTCCTGCAGACAGGACCCGCTGGCCTTGAAAAGGATTAATTTGCGATGTTAGAGATAAAAGGATTAAGGGTTGCTTACATGGCTGGCACAGACAACATAGAGGTAGTGCGGGGGATTGATTTGGAGATTAGAAAAGGTGAATGCGTAGGGCTGGTTGGCGAGTCAGGGTGCGGCAAGACTACGCTCGGCTTATCCATAACAAGGCTTATACCTGAACGTAAATCCAGGATAATTTCAGGCAGTATTTTTTTTGAGGGCAGGGATATTTTAACTCTGGATTCCGAAGAACTACGAGGTATTAGAGGGAAAAGGATTTCGTATGTCTTTCAGGATCCTTTCAGTTCGTTAAACCCTGTTCTTAGAATATATGACCAGGTAAAAGAATGTTTATTGGAGAAGGGTGATGCCGACGCTGCTATTTATAGGATTTTAGAAAGGGTCGGTCTCCCCGAGATAGCAGGCAATAAAAGGATTTATCCGCATGAATTATCCGGCGGCATGCAGCAGCGAGTAATGATAGCCATGGCAGTCGCTCAAAGGCCAGGTTTAGTGGTCTTAGATGAACCATTGACAGCGTTGGATGCGACTGTACAGAGCCAGATATTAGAGCTTATCTCGGAGCTAAAAAAAAGAATGGGTTTGTCAATCTTGTTTATATCTCATGACTTGAGGACTGTCTTCAGGCTATCTGACACAGTTGCTGTAATGTATGCCGGAAATATAGTAGAACAAGGGTCAAGGGATGGATTGTTTATTATGCCCAGGCATCCTTATACAATAGGACTCGTAGAGTCAATGCCGTCCCTTGAACGTAGAAGGCGGCAGCACTTTAATGCTATTGAAGGCAAGGCGCCTCTTTTTTCTAATTTGCCAAAAGGATGCAAATTCTATCCCAGGTGTAAATTTAGATTAGATAGATGCACTGAAAGAGAGCCGCTGCTGGAAGAGATTGGTGACGGTCATTCTTCGCGCTGTATAAGGGCAAAGGAGCTTACCGCAGGTGGAATTAATAAAGGTATGTAATTTAAAAAAGGTTTTTCCAAGGCATAAGATAGCCGCGGTAGATGGCGTAGATTTTTCTATTTTTAAAGGAGAAACCCTGGGGCTTGTAGGAGGTTCCGGGTGCGGCAAGAGTACACTCGCAAGGTCGATGTTAAGGCTTACAGATGTCCAGGCAGGAAGCGTCTTTTACAAAGGAGAGGATCTGCTAAAAATCCCTTGCAGGAGAATTAGAAATTTGAGGCGGCGTTTACAGATGATTTTTCAGGACCCGTATATGTCTCTTGACCCTCGCATGAAGGTATTTGATGTCCTTGAGGAGGTCCTTATTATCCATGATAACCTTTCGAGGGCAGAACGAAAAAATAAGGTTATAGAGGTTCTGGAGTCTGTTGGGCTCGACAGGTCTTTTGCCGGCAGGCTGCCATCTGAACTTTCCGGCGGTGAAAGACAGCGGGTGGGCATTGGACGGGCCCTGACTGCTGGCCCTGAGTTTATAATATGCGATGAGCCTGTTTCTAATCTGGATATATCCATACAGGCGCAGATACTCAACCTTTTAATGGACCTAAAAAAAACAAAAAATCTAACCTACCTTTTTATAAGCCATGATCTGGCCGTGGTCAGCTCTATCTGTGACAGGGTTATCGTTATGCGGGCTGGCAGATTCGTAGAGATAGGTTTATGCGAAGAGGTCTTTGATAATCCAAAAGACAAATACACAAGATTGCTTTTAGCTTCAGTTAGCACTGCAGACCCAAAAAAATGATGCACAAATGTATCGTAGAAAAAGCGGTATACTGCTACACATAACCTCTCTTCCTTCACCATATGGCATAGGGGATATCGGGCCTTCGGCTTATAGATTTGCAGATTTTCTTTGTGAGGCCGGACAGGCCCTCTGGCAGATATTGCCTTTAAACCCGATAGATTCGGCACATGCTAACTCGCCTTATAGCAGTATCTCTGCATTCGCTAACAACACATTGCTTATAAGCCCTGAGCTTCTTGCCAGAGACAGTTTTGTCTCAAAGCAGGATATTAAACCGTTACGTGGTTTCTCAAAAGAGAGGGTTTGTTACACAAGGGTAAGGGCGCATAAGGAAAGACTTTTAAACCTTGCCTATGAGAATTTTAAAACAAGGAAGCCAGACCCCGAATACAAAGAATTCCTGTCTTTGAATTCTTACTGGCTTGAAGACCTTGCGCTCTTTAAGGCAATAAGACAAAATTTTAGAGGATTGCCATGGAGCGAATGGCCTGAGGAGATAAGGAATAGAGAACCAGGTGCAATGAAGCATGCCAAGACAGGGGCAAGAGAAATATACAATAGAGAGATTTTTTTTCAATATCTTTTTTTAAGACAGTGGAATAAATTCAAGGATTATTGCAATAAGAAAGGGATTGGCATTATCGGCGATACGCCGATATATGTTAATTTTGACAGCGCGGATGTATGGAAAGATCCGGCTATATTTAAACTCGATAGAGAAAAAAGGCCTATCTTTGTCTCTGGTGTGCCGCCAGATTATTTCAGCAGGACAGGACAACGCTGGGGTAATCCTGTCTATGACTGGGACGCATTGAAGAAGACCAGGTATGTCTGGTGGACCCAAAGGATAGGGCATGTACTGAGCCTTTTTGATATGGTTCGCATTGACCATTTTCGCGGATTTGTTGGTTACTGGGAAATACCTGCAGGAGAAAAGACAGCTGTTAATGGAAAATGGATTAAGGCCCCGGCAGATGATTTTTTCAGTGTTGTATTGGGGCGGTTCCCAGGGCTGCCTATTATCGCGGAAGACCTTGGCGTTATCACCACGGACGTAAGAAAGATAATGCGGCATTTTGGTTTCCCAGGCATGAAGGTGCTCCTTTTTGCATTTGGAGAAGAGAGGTCCGACCATCCATATTTACCTCATAATTATAAGGAAAACTGCGTTGTTTATACAGGGACCCACGATAACAATACTATAAGCGGTTGGTTTAGGAACGAGGCTGGTTACGAGGAAAAAGAGAGGTTATTCAGGTATCTCGGATGCAACATACTAGTGGATGAAATTCACTGGGCACTGATAAGATTGGCAATGGAATCGCCTGCACGTATATGCATAATTCCGATGCAGGATGTTTTGGGCCTGGATGAAAATGCCCGTATGAATAAACCTGGTACCAGAAGCGGTAACTGGGAGTGGAGGCTTTTATCTGAGGATATAGCGCCTGGTATAACAAGAAAATTGCGAGAGATAACAGAGTCAGGCGCCAGGACCTGAGTGCAGACGATGAAAGCCCTTGACATCTTTGATGTCAAGGGCTCACACACGGATGGTCGAGGCGAAGCCTCGGCCAGCGGGTCCTGCCACCGCCGACACCCTGCTTG
>CAYZNX010000060.1:0-7158 GCA_964479825.1 uncultured Planctomycetia bacterium
ACCTGCAGGGGTTGCGTCAGCATCTACTCAGGCTTATACTCCAGCGCCGCCCATACCTCTAAAAACAGCACAAGTTGAATTAGAGAGACCCGTAGATATAGCGGCAACAGCCACCACACCCGCTAAGGTTGTAGAAGAGGTCCCAGGAGTAATTCCAGAAATTGGTGTAGAGATTCCAAAAGCAGCACCTGCAGTTGCTCCGCAAGTCAAACCACAAAAAGCCACAGCCACCGCTACTACTGCCGCAGTCCAGTCAACCGCCAAAGGTATTTTTATACCCGAGCCTATTAAAAGGATTGTGATTACAGTTTCCCTGCTGGGAGTTTTGATTTTACTGCAGAATATACTTCCTTTGCCGGGACTAGATGAGCTTGGTAGGGGCATGGGAAATATGTTTGGGATAAATGGCGGAATATTTGGCCTTGGCCTTCAGCCGTATATTATCGCATCTTCCTTGGTTCAAGTAGGCGCTGCGTTTATCCCCGCTCTTAAGAAATATGCGGAACTCGGCAAAAGCGGACAGGCGAAACTGGCCAGATACACTATGATACTTACGCCTCTTATTGCGTTATTGCTAGGTCTCTCTAAGTTAGCCACTATTGGTGGTATGTTTGTATTCGGTGGACTCACTATCTCAGGCCCGTTATTTTTAATATTAGCCGTTTTTGGCATGTCGCTTGGTTCGTTCTTGATAGCGTTTGTCGGGGAAAGAATAACCAAGCATGGTTTGGGCCAGGGCACAACACTTATTATATTTACGGGCATATTGAGCTCAATCCTTACCTCAGGGGCATCTGTTTTAAGCGGAGTTTCTGCGTTTCATATTTTCTCTATTTTAGCACTAGGCGTAATAGCAATTGTTTTACATGTCGTTACATTTAAGATGCCGCTTAAATTTGTAAGCAACATCAAAGAGGTTAAAGGGGAACTTCCTCTTAGAATGAACTACACAGGCACAAATGCCATTATGATCAGCTCTACGTTAGCATCGCTTTTAGGCGCTGCTATGGGCGGTTGGCAGGGGATACTTATAAATAGTATAGCCATACTGGCTATGACAATTTTTACCACATACAGCACATTTACGCCTGATAAGTTGAACAAAAACCTGAGCGCTCTCGGCGTCCAAGTGCCAGGGGTAGACGAGAATAGATTAGGGATTTATATCTGGCGAAAAAAACTCTTATGGATAACGATACTGGGCGGCGTGTCTGTGGTGTTACTCTCTGGATTACCAGGCCTTATATTAAACGGATTTAATCCTGTACAGACAGGTCCTGCAGGAATGGGTGCGATATTCGGAGGAAGCACGTTATTGTTGTTGGCGAATGCATTGGTTGAAGTCTGGAATAACATAAGATATGCAGGGGCAAAAGGAGAAGCGCAGGGCGAGATTCAGCTGGTAGCAAAAGCCAGAAAGAGACCTATTATAAGAGTGGCCGGGTTTACCATTAAGCAGATCTTGCCTTTTGGTATAACAGTTGCAAGCTTGTCGGGGATAATTCTATTAAGCAATTATCTTGCCACAATAGGTGCCCTTATCACGTTTATGTCAGGTATCTCTGTATTTGTTGTAATGGCGGCTATGATTAGCGCAATAGGTTATGGCGCGTATCTTATAAGAAAGCATCAAATAGATTTTAATAAGTCTGTGGAATTCTTTGGTAAGCTTACAGTTGGCCCAGTATTTTTAATAGAAAACAGGGTTAAAGATTTTATGAATGAGGCGGAGGCTGTCGCTAACCTGCCAGAAAATAGCAGATTTATAGAACAATATGTAGAAGCACATAGAGGCGTTGCCGAAGAGCTTATCTTAATAGAGCGCGCCAAGACAGAGATTATGAGACAATATATTGTTAAAAGGACGCACGAACAGTTATTATCTGACAAAACCGCAAGCTATGAAGAAGCAGATAGCCATCTTGCTAAAATAAGGATAGATGCCATTGCCTTAGGCATTACCGCAATACAGTTATACAGGAGACGCGTTTCGGGTGAGGCCAGGCTCGAGATGGATAAGCTTACAGGCGCCAAAAGGATTATAAGGGAAAATCCCGTAGCCGATTTTACAATTCACAGAAATCAGATATTCGGCATATGGTTTTTGACTGAGACACAGCGATTTAAAGGCAGATTTATGACATATTTAGTAAGGATATTGAGTCCGTTCCTTTCTGAGGAGGCAATGGCAAAGATTAAAGGGTATGCCGTACAGGTTCCCACAGGTGAAGGTAAAAAGGAAATGGTTGGAATTGCCGCATATGTAATGTCAAGGGCGAACAAGGGAGTGCTTTTGGCAACGCATGCGCCGGACCTTGTGTATGAACAGGCAGTGGATATGGGCGATATATTTGCCTCGTGGCTTGATACGTCAGTTGGCGCAGTAGGTATACCCAACGAACGGGGAGAACAGACATATTATACCTTCAAATATGATTCAGATATGAATGGGGTAGAGGTAAGGCATGAAAAGGAGACGGCCAAATTTATACCCGCGTATGCGTGCGGCGTTACATACGGCACAATGTCAGCACTTAACTTTCATAAACAGTTAGGAAGGATGGGTAGCGGAAGAAGAATTTATTCTGTCCTGCTGGATGAGATAGACGAAATTTTGCTTATGCAGGGCGTAAACCCTCATATCATATCCAAAGGCGATAAGGATCCATTTGTAGAGTTGGTTAATCAGCATATGGAAGACATTCTTAAGGTTATTTCCAAATTAGAAGCCGGAGAGCTTATATATGAACAGGGCCGGGTGCAGTTGGTAAATCCTGCGCGCATAGAGGAGATTCTTAAGGATAAAGAACGCTCGAGAGAGATAGCGGCAATATTTAACGACTATAGAATCGCAAGCTTTATAATAGGACGCATGGTTAAGGAGTTAGCCGATAATCCGGATAATTACACCGTTGACCAAGAAACAAGAAGAGCAACATTAACAGATAAGGCAAAGGAACATATCAAAGAGTTTCTTGGAATTCCTGATGATAAGAATCTAAATGAATGCCCGGCACTTGCACATTTTGTGTGGGCTGCAATGAATGTCCAATTTAATTGCAGAAGAACTACAAAAGAATTAAGCGATTTATTTATGGTAATTTCTCAGTTAAAGAAAGGGGATGTTAGATTTAACGCAGAAACGGGAAAGGTGGAATTCGCTGATAAAGGAATTATAGAGAAGATTCTTCAAGACAAGGGGCGCGCAATGGTTGTATCCGGCTTACTTACAGAGCCGACACGCCATATAATAGGTTATTTAGTAGGCGAGCTTAGAAAGGATAAAACCAATTTTGTTTTTAAAGATGGAAAACCAGCGTTAAGCGATAAAGGAAGTAGGTATATAGAAGGATTCCTTGGAATTTCCGAAGAAGTAGAACTTAAAGATTATCCCAGTCTTTCAAGCTTGATAGAAAAAGCATCCGATTTTAGCGCTAAGCCGAACGTTTCTATAGAATATGGTCTGGTTGAAGCTAAGGACGATAAAGGTAATATAATAGGTTATGACGTAGTAGGTTACAACTCATCAACAGGCCAGTGGATGATAGGCCAGACTTATACTGACATACATCAGGCTATGGTAATAAGAGAGTTATTTGCTGAGGTAAATAAGGGCATAAGAGGCAAGATACGCTTTGTGGCAGAAAATGAGGCTATAAGCCAGCAGATGAACCAGTTATTCCTAAAGGATTGTTATCATGAGACAGGGACATCAGCAACTTTAGAGGGAGAGGCTGTAAGGAGAGAATGGGAAACTTTAGGCCTTTTGGTCAGGAGTCTTTCTAAGGATAGGGCACCGGCTGTTGTAGATTTAGGAGTTGATGTATATTTGACTCGCGAAGAAAAGGCCCAGCCTATTACTAGGACAATAGCCGATAACGGTCAGAGAATATCCGGAACTCTCATAGGTGTTTTTACGGACCAAGGGGTTAATTGGGCAAGATATACGCTTGCGCGCCAGTTGCGCGAAGAGGGTTTTGAGGTTTATATAATTGACCAGCATACAACGCCAGAAGAAATTAAGATAGCTAAGGGAAAGGCCAAGGATTTAAAATATAATCCGGACCCAAAATGCATTTTCATCATGAACCCAAGAGGAAACCGTGGGGTCAACTTGGCCGGTACTGTCCAGGACCTTCTATGTATAGCAGCAGAGATACCCGATACTAAAGACGCTCTTATACAATTACTCGGCCGTATCGGAAGGCAGGGCGTCCAATGTTTTGTGAAAGAGATATACTCTCTTAGCGATAGCGACTTATTCAAGGAGCATAATATTGACCTGTATAATAAATTTGTTAAAAGCGGCGTGACAGGAGAGATTACAGGCAGGAGAAAGGATAGTGTTCTAAAAGGCATAGAGAGCGCACAGGAGATAATGGCATTAAGGCAGTCCGGTTCGCGTATAGACCTCGGCAGGTACTATGGATTGGTTCATGAGGCATCCCAGAGAAGGCTTGATATGCAGGAGGGTATAAGAAGGAGTTCTATAGGGGATTTGAGGAAATATTTATTAGGTTTAATTGAAGAGGATATGAAGCCTGAGGTTAGACTTAATATTTTAAGTATCTTAAGTCTCCTCAGCGAGGAAACAAAAGGAGCTGTTGTAAGTATTATAGATGAAGTGATTATGAACGAGGGGAGTAAATATCTTTCAGGAATCCAGGACCTGATGAAAAAAATTCAACTTCAGCTTGAAGGAAAAGATCCCTTTGGAGAGTTTGCTGTCGGTGCTGCGAAGTTAAGAGATAGCTTTGAAAGAGAAACTGTCCGCAATATTGTAATGGCTTTAGCAAGCGTACATCCAAAAACCCTTTTAGAGATAAAACAGAAATTAGATGAAGAAAATAGGTTAGAGCGGGAAGCGGCTGCTTATTTCGAGGAAAGGCAGGTTGCCTCTGAAAAAATAACTTTTACGCTTAAGCCTGCTATAGCAGAAGAAAAAATATTTAGCGCCGGCACCATTGAGAATTTAGTGTCTCTGGCACTTGATAAATCAAGGACACCGCAGACAGGAATGCTCCATATTAAAGTGGGTGATGTAGAATTTATCCAGATAGGAGGACACCTTCAACATGGCGCAAATGCACCTGTTGAGGTAGTCTCGTATGGACAAAACGGCGATACAACAAGGCCTGTTATAATAGTAAAACTGAATCGTCCGGAAGATGTGGATAGAAAATTTTTAGAAGATTTTCTAATTCCCGATTTACGTATGAAAATTTCTCCCAATGCTATGGTTATATTTGTGTATTCCGGAAGCGAAGAGAATTTTAAGGCAAAAAGATATGAAATAGCAAGGGTTTATTCGCTGGTAAATTCTATCTCTAAAAAACATACAAAACAGGCAATTACCGGTTATATGTGGGACGGAACAAAACAATCTCCAGCACTTGAGCCGGCAAAACCTTATGTTATTCCTGTGGTTGATAAACTTGCTCACTGGTTATCAAGGCTTAAGACCCGAGCGCCCACAGCGCAACAAATCAAATATAATTTTGTTCAAATTCTAAAGTCTATCAATAGAAAGAATATAAGAGAATTAATTACAAATATCAGGTCGTTCAGATGGCAGGATGTAAATTCACAGAGCTTATTTAAAGTCTTTGCTCCCTCCTTAATGATTTTAGGTGCAATATTGCTTCCGTTAAAAGTATGGTTCTCAGGAGCGGGCATATCCGGGATAGAGGCTTTAATAACCCCTAAGTCCACATTAACTCAGCAAGCACAATACCCCGGGCAGGATGTTTTACAACCTGTCCAAGCACCAAAAGCCGAACCCGAAGTAGCCCAGGCGCCTGTTCAGCCAGCCAAGGCTCCTGAAACGTTACCTCTGACTCCGCCGACAGCCGGTGAGCAAGTCAAGCCCGGTATATGGCAGACCATATCCTCTAATATAACAGGACTATTTACCTTTATAAAACCCTCCACTGAAAAAACTACCGAGGTAGCCCAGGCGCCTTATTTACCCAGCGCACCTTATCAAGAGGTTGCAGTCGGCTCACCGCCACCTCCGCCTGAAAAACAGAATCCATTCCAGCAATTCTGGTCTTTTGTGACAACCTCTTTTAGCACTAATACTAATATTGCTTCTGCCTACACAGGCGTACCTCAGGTTGAAACATATACGCGTGATTTGTTCCCGTGGATCCTATTTTTTGGCATATTTGGTAGTGTTATTGGCGCAAGGAAAAGAGATTTAATTTTTGGTTTCCTGCGTAATGGATTAACCAATATTCCCGGCTTTATCAAGATAACAGTCCCTGCCCTTATATTTATGTTATTGCTTTCAGGCGCTATTGCCTCGCCTGTTTCTGCTGGTGCGCCTGTCCAACAGACAGATGAAGGTATTGTAACCGAGCTTGTCAGCCGTGGATTTACCCCATATGAGGCACTAACAATCGTTGAAGAGCAAAAACGCCTAGTTCAGCGTATGGCACCTGATTGGACAGAAGAAGAGATTAACGAACTTCATTTGTATCCATATCCAAAGACCTTGCAGATATACATTCAAAATGATGCCATTCCACAGATTTATTTAGGTTTTGCAATAGTTATTATTTTAGCACGACTTCTGATATTTAAAGAACAATCACTTTGGTTAAAATTAAGTAGTAACATTACAGTCATAGCTATAGCACTGGCGATGTTGTGGTATTTTGTAATATATTCGTACGCCGCTTTTACGTCCCCTTTTACCAATTACATGTTTATACCAAGCAAGGAAACTAAGTTTTCATTACAATTGATGGTTACCCATGAAACAACTCATGTTTTATTTAGAGATTCTAAACTTGAAGATACTGAGTTAATCCCGTATGCCGTTGGATACCTTAGAGAAATGGAACTACATGAGGGTGAATTTGATCCAGATTTGCTAGATTTGCTAGAGATAGATAGTAGCAAAAAGGGTTTAAAGTTGGCACAATATGCCTGGGCGTTAGGTCAGGAAACTGGCGACATCGAAGACGCCTGGTTGTATCTGCGCCTGATTGCTGAGGGCAAGACTCCCCAAGAGGCAGAGGATATTGTAAGGTCTCAAGGTTCTGCAGTCGGCTCACCACCTCCTCCGCCAGAACAAAATGCATTCCAGCAATTCTGGTCTTTTGTGACAACCTCTTTTAGCACTAATACTAATATTGCTTCTGCCTACACAGG
>CAYZNX010000061.1:0-7094 GCA_964479825.1 uncultured Planctomycetia bacterium
GGCTATCGGAAGCCAAACCACTGCCCTCTGGCCTGTGCGTTTGATACCGGATGCCATATTAAAGAGAAATAATAATAAGTACGAGGTCATGCTTAATGATTGGGAATTACCTTCTTTAAAGTTTAATCCTAAATATAAAAGAATGCTAAACCAAAAAGATATTACCGAAGATACTAAAGAATACCTAAGAGAAAGGCTTAAGCAAGCTAAATTTTTGATTAACGCCCTAAATAAGCGAAAAGAAACCATCCAAAAGGTAACCGAAGCTATTTGTTATATCCAGAGAGATTTTCTGGATAATGGAATGCAAAATCTTAAACCTATGACTTTATCGCAAATTGCTAATCTGGTAGATAAGCACAAATCCACGGTGAGCAGGACCGTCAGTAATAAATACCTGCAAACTCCCGATGGCATCTTTGAACTGCGACATTTTTTAAATTCCGGGGTTGAACAAGAAAATGGAGAATTTTATTCGTCCAAAGCGATTAAATCGAAGATAAAAGAATTAATAAATAACGAGGCCAAAGAACGGCCTTTAACCGACCAAGAAATTGTCAACTACTTCAAACAGGAAAGAATTTCTATCTCCCGCAGAGCCATAGCGAAATACCGTAACCAACTCAAAATCCTCTCTTCCAAATCGAGACAAGAATAAAGTTTATTCCCACGATCTAAATGATGTAATTGTAATGACTTTTCCTTCACAAAATAAGCATTGCAGAAAATGTGAGCCCTATAATTGTTCAAAGTAGGCGTAAACGTGTAATGCGGCCCTGGCGATAAATTCCTTTGAAGGTGCACTGTTAGGATTTTTGTGTTTCGTTAATACACAGATAAGAAAATCTCCTTTGGGGGTAAGCACAATACCTGCGTCATGACAAACGCTTCGCTCAAGGCCAGTCTTGTGGGCGATTGTAATATCCACCGGCAGATATTTGGAAATACGGTCATTCATACGTTGTAATTTTAACAGCCTCAAACATCTTTCGGAAATATTTTTATTTATAAGGGTCTTTCGGTAAATCTCTTCCAGTATAAAAGCTATATCTTCAGCGGTTGTATAATTCTCAATCCCTCTGGCCCTTGCATGGTAATCAGCTATCTTACGTGAAAGTCGGGTGTTTTTTAAACCCAGGGCATTGAATGAATTATTTAAATAAGCAATCCCGACTATATCTGTAAGGATATTTGTTGCAGTATTATCGCTATCATAAATCATAAGGCCAATCAATTCTTCTACGGTAAAAGTGGTGCCTGGGTTCATATTCTTTAACCTGCCGGAACCTGAAAGTTTATCGCTTGTCTTCAGCGCAACGCTTCGGTCAAGTTTTAACCTGCCTTCATCTGCAGCAAGAAAACATGCTGACATAACAGGGATCTTTGTCAGGCTTGCGGAAGGAAATAATTTATCCTTATCATGAGAGATTTCCAGATTAGTCTGAAGATCCTTTATGACGATGCCGGCCTCGCCTTTAAATTGACCTATTTCATCGGTCAATCTTTGCCGGAGGCTTTCCCATGCAATCCTTCTTTTCTCGATGAGGGCATGCTGTCTCTTTACTTCCTGTAACTTAGTATAATAACGGTAGATAAGATGTGAACAACATGCCGTTAATGTTATGATTAATATGATTAAGAATAGCTTCTTTGTCTTCATTTATCCTGTGATCCGATAATATCAAATATTGACTTAATCAAGGTTGCAGGCTCAGGAGATTTGTTTTTTCTCTGCTGCATATTTGAATCCTCTGTATCCTGCTGTGATTCGTCTCGTTGAGATTGCGGTTCTTCCTGAGATTTATCTTTTTTCTTGAAGATATTTTCTAGTAGCTCGCTGCCCTTTGAAACAATGAGTTTACGTAATACATAGTCCCTATCTATATCCACTGACACATGGCTTCCCCTGCTGGCTATGGCAAGCGGCATATTTATCATACCTTCTTCATTTGCAAGAAACCTCAGTTCCCTCACAATATCTATAAAGGCCTGCGAAATGTCAGGAGCAATAACTAAATATGAACCAATCTGAATGTCTCCCAAAAGACCAATCTCTCCCTGACCTCTCACAAGAAAACCGTCTGATTCCACTTCTGCGTCCTTAAAGAACAGTTTACCCTGCGAAATGCCATAGATAATATCTATTGGCTTAAAATTCGTGTCTTTTTGCTTAAGTACCTCAGCATAATTTTCTGAAAGATTCTCCCTGAGTTTATTGACTAATCCTGGTATCATGTCCATCTTATCAAAGGCAAGCCGCAGGATGTTCATATTCTTTAATACCGGTCTACTAATCTTAAGTGAACCTGAGCCGGTCAAACTCTGCATAAGTTGATCCTGCTTTAATCCCTGTCCTGTAATAGTTGCTGTTAAATTCACTATTCCCTGAAAGCGCGGCAATCTCGGGTTACTCTGTGGAAATAAACTACCCAGATTCACATCACTACACAGTATATCAAAGTTTGAAAGTTGCGCGGAAAATATGTCTTTGATCGAACCTTTGATTGAAAAGATGCCGTCAACTGTAGAACCAATAAACTTATACACCACCAGATCATTCTGTTCCAAGGCTGCCTCAAGCTCAATATCCTCCACTCCTCCTTGTATTGGAACAATGTCGGTCATACCTTGCGATAGCAAGATAGAAAGACCTGATGATTTTTCTTTCTGGCTGATGGAAAATCTATCGCTTTTGACTCTGACCTTGCCTGCGATGGTCTTATCCTTTAATATTTTGGCTATGGTCTCATTGCCGGCCATAGCTAGAAGCCCTGAGAGATTAAAATCCTGGAGGTTAAATTGCATAATTACATTCTCAGTCTCTAGTATACCTTTTTGAGAAACCACAGCCTCGATATTTTTTATTGTGCCTGACGCTGAAATCAAACCACCAGCCACTATCCCAGACAATTTCTTAATAACCATGTCTCCTTGCTCAAGGCGGACCTCTATATCCACATCTTTTATACCGCCCGGTACAGCCAGGATATTAGTAGAACATTTTCCCAGAGAAATAGCAACGTTGGAATCCCACATCTTTTCAGGATCCATGTAAAGTTTCTCAGCCTCTGTGGATACAATCCCCTTCAATACAATTCCTGAAAGAGATTCTTTAATGTACGCATTATTCATGACTGAGGCAATACCCTGAATATCAAGTCCATCAAGGTCAATGCGTGCTTTCACGGCCTCAAGATAAGGCACTGATTTTTTGTTTATGACCGAATATAGATCCCTAATAGTTAATGACGCTGAAATATCTCCGCCTCCGACTAACCCTGAACAATTCCTGATTATCAGGTTTCTATCAGAAATCTCTGCATCCAGCGTCAGGTTTTTGACACCTCCTTTTAAAGGTACGGCATCTGTTCCAAATTCAGAGAGTCTTAGCGAAATATTTGAATTAAATATTTTATTCGGATCAAGAAAAAGCTTTTCAGAACGTATTATAACAATCCCGCGCACCTCTTTATCAATTAATTGTTCGGCGGCCTGGGTGTAGCCAATTGTGCGTAAAAATCGAGGTAAATCAAGACCCCCAACATCTAATTTTAAATCGAGGGTTTTGATGTAAGGTGCCTTATTGGATAATTCTGGAAACACAATACATTTTACAACGATATTATCCTTGCCTTTATCAACCGTCGAAAGTACTGCATTGACTTGCACAGGGCCAAAAAGTGAAACATTATTGAGCATCAGGATGGAAATGCCTAGTTTTATCGTATTTTCACTTTCTATTGGCATGTAGGTTATTACAGAATCCTTTACTACAATTACTCTTGCGAGAAACTTCAAGGCTCCTAATGCTAATGGGCTTGTATCAAGTTCTCCCTGAGAAGAATCAGGAGGCTGTGTCGGGTGTCTCAGGAATTCGTCATTAAGCTTCAAATCCAATCCTTCTATCTCTATGCGCTCTACCTGTACATCCTTTTTAAATAAAGGCAATATCCTCACACTTATTTGTGCAGTGCGGGCCTTTAACCATGCGTCATCCCATCCTGTATTCTTTTCTTTCAGCGCCAAGCCATCTACCCTGCATCCAAGCCCGTGACTAAAATCAAGCGAAATACGATCTAAGGTAATATCTTTTTCTATGGCATGGCTTATCTTTTTGATAATAATGCCTTTATATCTATTGACATCAAATGTTAATACGAAAATTACTGATGCCCCTATAAAAACAAAAAATATCGCAGCCAGTATAATCAATATCTTCTTCACGGCCTTGCCCATGTCTCTACGATAACCTCATAGATATTTGAACGACGGACTTTTCTGGTTATAAAAGTACATTTGCCATATTGTATTTTTTCTTCTACCTTCGGCATCTTTCCAGAAATCTCAACGAGCCATCTATTCAACGGCTTCTTGATTGCAGGTAAGTCCTGTCCTATCTTCTCTTTAAGCATCTCCATGCTTACTCCTCCTCCGGCAAGATATCTATCCATTGCTATCTGATAAACATACTCTGGAAGTAGATCGTATTCATCTTCTATGTCTCCCATGATGGCTTCTATTACGTCTTCAAGCGTCACAAGTCCTGCGATCTTCCCTTCCGTATCGCGGACTATCGCGATATGCTGGTAGCTTTTCCTTAGCTTACCCAGAATAGCCGAGACCGGTTCGCTTTCATTTGCCTCAAGTATCGGTCTAGATATACCCTTAAGCGACGGATCTTTTGGATTGGTCTGGAGGACGCTTACAATATCCTTAAAATTTACGTATCCCACAACATCATCCTTATTGTCTCCGTTTATCAAAGGAAAGCGCGTATGGTGATGGATATGAGCCTCGATTAAGGCATCCATGAGCGACATTTTAGTGGAAAGATATCTCATCTCTTCCCTGGAAACCATCACATCCTTGACCTTGGTGCCGGATAAGCTGATTGTCTGCGAAAGTATCATCTCCTGGTCCTTATTTATCAGATTATCCAGCGCGGCAAAACGCGCAAGGACTGATATATCCTCAGCCGCGCTGACTTCTATCTTCTTGCCTTTCTTGTCCTCGAATGGACGGTTCAAGAACTGGACTATGCTGACAAAAGGCGTAAATATATGCATCAGATATTTAAGCGGCAGGGCAGTCAGGCCAGCCACGTTCTTGTTATGCCTTACACCCAATGTCTTGGGGAGTATCTCCGTCCACTGTATCATAGCTAACGAAAAAATGACTGAAAAAACAACTATCCATTTTGTACCAAATATCTTCTCAAACTGGGCGCCGGAAAGAGACGCGCCTATAGTATGCGCAAGGGTATTTATTATCAGTATGACCGCTATGGGCCTTTCTATGCCCTCCTTGAAATTCTTCCATATCCTAGCCGCCAGAGGTTTCTTGTCAGATATCCTGCCGATATCTGCCAGCGATAAGCTCAAAAGGCAGGCCTCAAGAACAGAGCACAAGAACGAAATTCCCATCGTAACAAGAATAGTAACCAATAATAGTGTCATTATTCACTCTCCTTGCAAAAAATATGTCCGCCAATATGGTTAAATAAGTTCTATGTTATTATATCCTTGTGATGCTGTGCTTTCAATGGATTTAGCATAACAGGTTTTTTATTCCAGATAATTTTTTAATATTATAAGATCACATTAGCCATAAATAATGTGCCGCTGAATATCGAAAACAAAGGCAAGATTAAATACGACTCAAGGCTTGGAGGGGTAATAATTAAACATTATGTAGCTCAAAGGTATTTTTTAGTACCTGATAGTCTTTCGCTCAATTCCTAAAAGCGGCCTCATGCCAATTATGCTGAAAAAAAGCTGATAGTTACTAACTTTTTCTACTGGCCTTACTTCTTTAAGTCTCATCGGCATAAAAATACCTACAGATATTCTTAAAATAGAAGAAATGAGAAAAAGGGTAAAAATCTTATAACCGAAGATTGGCGGTAATCTCTGAAGCAAGAATCCCCCTGTAAGGGCCCCGGCGCAAAGCGCTAAGCCGTTAAGCACATTAAAATAAGCAATGCACCTTGTCCTTTTTGGAGGCGTTACTGCATCATAGATAAAATTAGAGGCGCACAGATTAAAACCAGCCCATACAAAACCAGAGATTATCTGCGCAAAAATCAAAAATAGCGGATGGCGGTTAATAATCCAAAGTAGCGGAATGACACCAATTAAAGAAGAGACAAATTGAAGGACCTTAAGATTTCCTATCTTGTCCGCAAGTCTTCCCCACCTGCCAATCACAAGATAAATTGTCAATGTCGCAGTAATAGTGACGATACTGTAAAGCATATAGCCAAAGTGTAAATCCCTGATCATAAATACAGCAAAAAAAGGTGACGCTAAATTCACAGAAAAGCTCATCATTGACACAAATAAAACAAACTTTGCAAAATTACTTTCTCTGACCTTGGATAAAAAATTAAGGAGACTAAAGGCGTGTTCCTTGTTGTATTCTAGACGCGGTTCATGCATCTCTTTCAAAAAAAGCCAGGAAATAATCCTTAATATAAAAGCTAAACTAAAAATAACCACAAAACCATAAAAAACATTCAACTTCTTCAGATATTGGAGTATAAGGCCGGCTATAAAACTCGACAGCACAGTTATAAACCCCAACGTTCTATTCCTCCAGCCAAAATATTCCCCTCTTTTGCCATCCTCTACAAGGTCTGCCATCAGACTTCCCCAGGCAGGAGCTGCCAGGGCGCCAAAAAAGGTAAACATCACAACTATGGCTATAAAGAAAACTGGAGCTACCCCGCCTGCCAAGGCAATAAATACCATGGGTAATAACATTATCGCCTGCAAAAACACAAATATGTTTATTATCTTTCTTCGAGACCTTACTCTTTCAACCAGATTAGTGCTTGCAAGTTGCATTAAGGATGCGAATAAGTTAGGTAGGGCGTTTAGGACAGCTATATGCCTTATGGTTGCGCCTAAGAGAAGCAAAAAAGGGGTAAAATATTCCTGCGTAAAACCAACCATACTGCTGGCAAATATCCCATCAAGAAAAGAAAATCTTAGGCTTTTATCCTTTTGAGTATAAGCTGAATCCATATCTGACTGTTTAGTTAAATGTGCCCAAGAATGCTTTTTAACATATAAAGCACATTTACCCTGAGCGAA